>JAITDI010000017.1 GCA_031282625.1 Candidatus Endomicrobiellum meruensis
AATATAATAAACAACGGGATAGAATCAGTAGAGAACAAGAAAGCAGAGATAGAAGTAAGGTATGAAGAAAAAGGAGAAGAAGTAGAGATAAGGGTGAAGGATAACGGGAAAGGAATGCCCAAAGAGATGGTTGAGAAGTTAATGAAAGGAGAAGAAATAGGAACAACGAAGAAAGAAGGGCATGGAATAGGGACGCAGCAGATAATAAGTATGATAAAAGCAATGAATGGACTGCTAAAGATAGAGTCAAAAGAGAATGTAGGCACAGAGTTTATACTTAGTCTTAAGAAGCTCTATAAGAATTAAATAATTAAGATTATATTTTGTCGTTATTTTAATAACATAATTTGGAGAACTGAAATAATGGAAATTCGTTACAATGAAAAATTAAAAAAATTGCCTCCTTATCTCTTTATTGAAATAGATAGAAAGAAAAAAGAAGCAATAGACAGAGGTGCAGACATAATATCTTTAGGAGTTGGCGATCCTGATATTCCTACTCCTGAGCATATAATAAAATCTATGCAAGAAGCGGTTGCAAAGCCTTTTAATCATCAATATCCGTTTGGGACAGGTTTGCTTTCCTACAGGAAAGCTGTTGTAGATTGGTACAAAAACAGATTTAACGTTGACTTGAATACTGACGAAGTTTGCTCTCTTATTGGTTCAAAAGAAGGTATAGGGCATATTCATTTAGGATTTATAAATCCAGGAGATATTGTTTTAATTCCAGAGCCTGGTTATCCAGTATATAATACTGGAACAATTTTTACCGACGGTATTCCATACTTCATGCCTTTGCTTGAGAAAAATGGTTTTTTGCCTGATTTAAGTTCTATACCTCAAGATGTCGTCAAGAAAGTAAAATTGATTTTTATAAATTATCCTAATAATCCTACGGCTGCTGTTGCTCCGAAAGAATTTTATGTAAAACTTATAGAATTTGCCAAAAAGAATAATATAATCGTAGCTGCAGATGCTGCGTATTCTGAAATATACTATGACGAAAACGACAAGCCTTCAAGTTTCCTTGAGTTTCCAGGAGCTAAAGAAGTTGGTGTAGAATTTCATTCGCTTTCCAAAACATATAATATGACAGGTTGGCGTATAGGGTGGGTGTGCGGAAATAAAGACATTGTTGCAGGTATTGCTAAAGTTAAGGATAATTATGATTCTGGAGTTTTTCAAGCTATTCAAGAAGCTGCTATTACGGCGTTATCATCTTCGCAGAAATGTGTTGAGGACGCTAGAAAAATATATAAAGAGCGCAGAGATGTTTTGGTTGAAGGTTTAAAAAAGATCGGTTGGGAAGTAAGTTTGCCCAAAGCTTCGTTTTATGTTTGGGCTAAGGTTCCAAAAGGATACACTTCTTCCCAAGTAATCTCAAAACTTCTTGATGATGCGTCCATTGTCTGCACTCCTGGCAACGGTATGGGAAAAAGTGGCGAGGGGTATGTGAGATTTGCTTTAACTGTAGGCGTCCCAAGAATTAAAGAAGCTTTGGAACGTATAAGCAAAATTAATTGGTAAAATTCCATGCAACTGCCTCACAATAAACTTTATATTTCTTGGAAAAAGATAAAATGGCACGATTATTTGTTTCAATCGTGCCATTTTATTATTATTATATTTCCCGGTCGCAGCTTCTTAGGCAGCATTACAGTTCCCATGATTTTTAAATATCCTAAGCAATCTAGACATAAAATTTCTGTTTTCATCTGCTTGTTCCACTTCTTACATTTGTGTTAAAATAAGTTGTAATTGTTACCGTAAAGGAGGAACAAAAGGAGTATTTGGTATCTCTATTATTATCGGTGTCTGAATTTGTGTCGCTATTCATAGTCTGTCCATGAAAGCTATCTGGACTCTTCTATTTCTTTCTCTTTCTTCATCTATTGCATCCTCATCTTCAACAATAATAAATGTCTCTATTTCTTGGTCTTGTGTAATTCCGCATTACTTGTTCATTTCTTTGTTCTCCCTCTTCTTCTGCTATTAGCCCTTCTGCTGTTGGATACCATTCGTTCTAACAGCGCACATGTCCATATGAGATCCTGATAGTGATCATAAGATTATGTATTGTATTGGTTCTTCATCCGTATCTCTAGTTAAATTAGTAGGAGTATAAAAAAAGTTGGCGTTTAAAGTGAATTCATAATTAAGTAAGAAGTCTGTTACCATATCTTCTACGTAGTTGTAGTACTTGCCTCATTGTTCCCAGTACTTCTTGTTGTATATCTGCAATATGTATTCTATGTTCACCCTGGTGGTTATGTAGCAAACGATCTAATTCTTTTTGTGGTTGTACCTCATATTTTAACTCATTCTCTGGGAATCCACTAGGAGTATCATCCTATGTCTCATGTGGTCTAGGAAGTGGTCATGTACTGCATTCTGCTACAAAAAAACACTAATGATAAATAATAATTTTCCTTTCCTTTTTCTATGTATTATTAACTTGAATTTATAATATAACGAAATTTTATTTTAGAAAATTTAGTTTGTTAAAATTTTGTGAATTATAGCTGGTTTCATAATTTTCAAAAAGTCAAAGTCTATAAAAAATGCTAAAATATCAAACGTGTATAATGTTTAGGAGAAATTATGGAAAATAAAATGCTTATTTTTGACAAAGTTATGTCAAGTTTGCTTGAAGCGATGCCGTATCAGTATGTAGGGAAAGATATAAATATTTGCATAGAGACTGAAGAATTTACATGTCTTTGTCCTTGGACAGGTTTTCCTGATTTTGCATATATCGTTATCAATTATACGCCTGATAAAAATGTTGTGGAGCTTAAATCTCTAAAAATGTATTTACAAAGTTATAGAATGGTTGGTATGGTTCATGAAAGCGTGGTAAATAGCATATTGGGAGATTTGGTTAAAGTTATTGAGCCTAAGGATATGTCTATAGACATAGAATTTGGTATAAGAGGTGGAATAACAACGACTGTAAGCGCTCAATATTTTAAAAAATAAACTTCTTTGAGGAAAACAATGTTTCGTGAAAACAAAAACATACATTTCGTAGGTATAGGCGGTTCAGGAATGTCCGGGATTGCCGAAGTTTTGATAAATTTGGGTCATAAAGTTTCAGGTTCAGATTTAAAGAAAACAGACATTACCGAACATTTAAAATCAATCGGCGCGATAATTTTTATAGGACATAAAGCAGCTAATATAAAAGATTCAGATGTTGTGGTAATGTCAACTGCTATAAGTAAAAATAATCCCGAGGTTGTTGCGGCATTAAAGAAAAAGATACCCGTTATTCCGCGTATAGAAATGCTTGCCGAGCTTGCGAGATTAAAATATGCCGTAACTATAGCAGGAACGCACGGAAAAACTACCACAACTTCTCTTACTTCTCTTATTTTGGACGAAGGAGGTTTTGATCCGACTATAGTTATAGGTGGAAGACTTAAAAATCTTAAAACCAGCGCAAGGCTTGGCAAGGGAGATTTTATAGTTGCAGAAGCCGACGAATCTGACGGATCATTTTTAAAGCTTTCGCCAGTCATTACTGTTATAACAAACATAGATAATGACCATTTGGATTATTATGGCAGTATGGAAAATCTTAAAGATGCATTTATAAAACACATAAACTCGATACCTTTTTATGGGGCTGCTGTGATTTGTTTGGACAATGAGATTATAAGAGAAATAACGCCAAAGATTACGAGAAAATATATTACTTATGGATTTATCGGAAAGCCCGACATAAAAGCATCCAATATTAAAGTACAAAAGGAATGTACAAGTTTTGACGTAATATATAAAAACAAAAAAATTGGAAACGTTTGTATTAAAATCCCAGGCAGACACAATATTTTAAACTCGCTTGCATCTATAGGAGTAGGATTGCGGCTTAATATACCTTTTAGCTTGATAGCTAAGGCAATCAATAAATTTAACGGCGTTGGCAGGCGGCTAGAGATAAAGGGCGAAAAAAATGGAATTATGGTGATAGACGATTACGGACACCATCCGACAGAAGTTGCGGCTACTATAAAAGCTGTGAAAGATTTTTGGCCCGAACGCAGACTTGTCGTTTTGTTTCAGCCTCATAGATATACGAGAACTCAAAATTTATTTAAAGAATTTGGTAAAAGTTTTTCAGATGCTGATATCGTGAAAGTGTTAGATATTTACCCTGCAGGAGAGAAACCTATAAAAGGCGTAAGTTCTGATTTAATACTTAAAAGTCTGAAGAAAAATAAAAGTAATGCTGAGCATTTCTCAGATTTGAAAACCTTTTTGTCAATATTGTGTGAAGGCGATATAGTTTTAACTTTAGGTGCTGGAGACGTGTGGAAAAAAGGCGAAGAATTGCTAAAGATTATCTAGGAAGTTTTAAGAAATGGACAAAAGTATTTTATCCAAATTGGCATCTTTGGGCTGTAGCATTTTTAAGGAAGAACTTCTTTCAAAGCATTGCTCTTTTAGAATAGGCGGTCCTGCAGATTATTTTATTGAGATTCCCAATGAAGAAGCGTTATCTTTGTTTCTAAAAACCGTAGGCAACGATAGTTTTTATGTTTTAGGCGGAGGGACAAACGTTCTGTTTTGTGACGATGGTTATAGGGGAATTGTCATTTATTTGACTGGTAAATTAAAAGAAATTGTTGTTAACGGAGAAGAAATTTTTTGCGGTGGTGGAGCATTGCTTTCAAATGTTTTAAATACGGCTCTTAAAAATAATTTAATAGGATTAGAATTTGTTTCCGGTATCCCAGGTTCCGTAGGAGGTGCTGTTTACGGCAATGCTGGATTAAGGGATAAATGGATAGACTCTGCGATAAAAGAAGTGGGCATTTACACAGGTTCTAAAAAAGTATGGCTAAAAAGAGAACAAATTGATTTTTCTTATAGGAAAAGCAGCCTTGAAAATAGCGTTATTTCAGATGTATATTTTTCCTTGAAAAAGACTACAGAAAATGATAGTTTAGCAACGGTGTTTGAAAGTGTACAGAAACGTCTAAAAACCCAGCCTTTAAGTTTCCCAAATGCGGGAAGCATTTTTAAAAATCCTAAAGGGTTTAGCATTGGAAAACTTATTGAAGAAACCGGACTTAAAGGTGTTCGCATCGGTGGAGCTCAGATCTCTGAACTTCACGGGAATTTTATAATAAACGTAGGAGAAGCATCGGCAAAGGACGTTTTGGCTTTAATTAGTTTGATAGAAGAAAAAATATATAAACAGTTCAGTATAAAGCTTGAAACGGAAATAAAGATAATAAAATGAATACTAATGATATTTTAGAAAGATTAAAAAATAAAAAAATAGGTGTTTTATATGGTGGACTCTCCCGCGAAAGAGAAATTTCTATTAAGTCTGGGAAAGCTGTTTTAAGCGCCTTAAAAAGATTGAAGGTAAAAGCCATTGGCATAGATGCAACCAGAGATGTTGCTGAAAAAATAAAAAAAGCAAATATTGACATAGCTTATGTAATTCTGCATGGACCAATGGGTGAAGATGGGACTATTCAGGGAATGCTTGAGATTATGGGTATCCCTTACACATGCAGCGGCGTTTTTGCAAGCGCGCTTTCAATGGATAAAGATATTTCAAAGAAGCTTTTTAGGTGCAATGGAATTCCTACTCCTGACTGGACGGTTATAAAACAGTTTGAACCTTTTTCAGAGATAAAAAAATATCCTGTTGTTGTAAAGCCAGTTTCTCAAGGATCTGCTCTAGGCTTGACAATAGTAAAAAAGGCTTCTCAGTTTGCTATTGCCGCTAAAGAGGCTTTTAAGTACGACAATGAAATAATGGTGGAAAATTTTGTTTCCGGAAAAGAAATTACAGCCGGAGTTTTGAATGGAAAGGCTTTGCCTGTTATAGAGATAGTTCCTAAGGGAGAGTTTTACGACTTTAAATCTAAATATCAAAAAGGCGGTTCTAGGCATATTATTCCTGCAAGGATAAACAGCAAAGTTTATTCAAATGCTCAAAGTTATGCTGAAAAAATTTTTAAGATTTTTAAATGTAAAACATTATGCCGTGTTGATATGATGGTTGATAAGAGCAACAAAATTTGGGTTCTTGAAAATAATACTATTCCGGGTATGACTGCGACGTCTCTCCTGCCAGACGCAAGTAAAAGTATAGGTTATGGCTTTAATGACTTAGTTCTAAAAATTGTGGAGAACGCTTTATATGACAGTAAAAAAAAGGAACCGCTACATTTATAAAGCAATTCATATAAACAGCGGCTATTCCAGAAATAAAAAAAGTAGAAAAATTTTTAAGATTTTTTTCTATCTAGTATTTTTTGGAGGAATTGTTTATGGTTTATATTTTGGCATAAATGAACTACTTGGCATAGCTTATAAATCCGATAAAATGATTATAAAGGGTATAGATATAGTTGGTGCTAAAAATATTACAAAGACTGAAATAAAGGAGCTTATCCCTTTTAAAATCGGCGATAACCTTTTAAAAGTGAAATTGTCTGAGACGGAGTCTGAGATAAAAAAATTAAAGCCAGAACTGAAAAATATTGTTATTAACAGGCGTTGGCAAAAGATTAAAATCAAACTTTATGAAAGGACGCCAGAGGCTTTTGTAATGCAAAACGGTGAAATACATGGGATAGATTTTGATAATAAGCCATTTCCTCTTCGTGGTTTTATGAGCGAGATGAAAGTTCCTAAGATTATTTATAAAAATGATGAAGAGAAAAAGCGTCTTTTAGATTTTATAAAAAGGTTTAAGGCTATTTGTGGCGGATTTTTAGATAATATTTTAGAAATGAAAATAAACAATACAGATGATATTATTTTTATTACAGTAGATAATACGGCTATTATTTGGGGTGAAGAAATGCTCGAACATTTGCCCAATAAATTTAAAAATTTCCGAAAAGTTTACGAGGATGCGATGTCTAGATATAAACAAATAGAGTATATAAATATGAATCTTTACCTTTCTGGCAGAATTATTGTAAAACCTGTTGCTGGATTATTAGCAAAATAAGTTCAAACTTTAATGTATAAGCATAATTATTTGTTGGTAGAGGATTAAAAATGTCTAAAAAAAATCTTGTGGCTGGTCTTGATATTGGTAGCAATCAAGTTTGTTGCGTTGCTGGGGTTTGCGATGAGGAAACAAGGATTTCAAAAATTCTTAGTGCGGTTTCAATATCGTGTGATGGAATTAAAGCCGGAGCTGTTATTAACATACAGGAAGCGGCTCTTGCAATAGGTAAAGCTTTTGAAGAGATTGAGAAAGTTGCCGGTGGTCAGATAGGAAAAGTTATCGTTGCTTTGAGAGGCAATTTTATCAATTCCAGAAATTCCAAAGGTGTAGCAAACATCAACTATTCCAATAGAGAAGTTACAGAAGAAACCGTTGAGAACGCCTTGGAAAGCGCAAGAAAACAGATAAGAATGGATCCAGATCAAGAAATATTGCAGATAGTTCCACGCGAATATATACTAAACCAGCAAAGAGGAATACAAAATCCTATTGGAATGGAAGGGACTTATATAGAAGTTGATGTACATGCTTTTATAGCCTCAAGCAGCAATATAGGAAACATAAACAAGGCGATGGCGTCTGTAGGTGTAAATTGTGATGATAGGGTTTATGGATATTTAGCTGCAAGCGATATTCTGATTACCAAAGAAGAAAAAGAATTGAGTTGTCTCGTTATTGATTTTGGTGGACTTACCACAGGACTTGTTCATTATGTTGATGGAATAATAAGACATACAGACGAAATTCTTGATGGTTCTGACTATATCACAAGAGATATAGGTCATAAATTAAGAGCTGCTTACTCTGTTTCAAAAGAAATTAAAGAAAAATATGGAGCGGCGTTTATTTATACTGATTTTATTAATGAAGAATTTGAATACAGAGCCGCAGATGGCAGGAATATAAAAAAGTGCAATAGGCACGAACTTGTAAACACTATAATAACGCCCAGAGTAGACAGGATTTTATACGAAATAAAAGAATTAACAGAAAAAAGTAATTACGGAGACGAATTCCTTTCTGGAGGAATAATTCTTACGGGAGGTGGCAGCAGTCTTCCCGGTCTTGCTGAGGCTTTTGAAAAAGCGTTTAATTGCTCAGTCAGGACTGGAAGTCCAAATTTAGACAAGGTTATAGGTCGCGACGAAATATTATTAAATCCGTCTTATACTACAGCGATAGGAGCTGTAGCTTCAAACCTTTCAAATTCAAGATTTTATTCGGAAAAGAAGTCTTCAAAGATTGGAGTAGTGTCTAAAATATCAAAATGGTTTGAGGAAGTTTTCTAAATGAGTATAAAACTAGTATTGCCTTCAAAGGATATGAATACAGGACAGCATGCTGTAATAAAGATAATGGGTGTTGGTGGCGGTGGTTGCAATGCTGTTAATAGAATGATTGCTGCTAATGTCGGCAATGTGGAATTTGTTGCTATAAATACTGATGCGCAAGCGTTGCTCAAATCGTCTGCTTCGGATATTTTACAGATAGGCGAAAAAATAACAAAAGGTCTTGGCGTAGGGGGAAACCCTGAAGTTGGCAAGCAAGCGGCGGAAGAAAGTATTGAAGAAATAAGAGGAAGGCTTGTCGGTGCAGATATGGTTTTTGTAACTGCAGGCATGGGGGGTGGAACAGGAACAGGAGCTGCCCCTATAATTGCAAAACTTGCAAAAGAAGCAGGAATACTAACTGTCGGTGTTGTTACGAAGCCTTTTGAACACGAAGGTAAAATAAGAATGCAGCAAGCTGAAGATGGAATAAAGAATCTTAAAGAATATACAGACGCTTTAATAGTTATTCCAAACGAAAGAGTTTTTAATGTTATAAATGAGAGGGTGGCTCTTGACGCTTTTTATCATATTATAGATGATGTCTTAAGGCAGAGCATTCAGGCTATAACGGACGTTATAACGGTTACTGGCGAGATTAACAGAGATTTTGCAGACGTAAAAAATATCTTGTTAAATTCAGGAACCGCCTTAATTGGCATAGGCGAAAGTTCTGGATCCGATTCTAAAGAAGCTGTTAAAAAAGCTGTAACAAGCCCTCTTTTAGACAATTACGATATTTCAAAAGCAACCAAGGCATTGGTGAATATAACTACAAATTCAAATATTGCTGCAATAAAACTTCAAGAAATATTTAATGACATAAAAAGCTATGGCATTAACGGTCATGTTTTTTTTGGACACACTATAGACAACAGGCTTGACGATAAAATTAAAATTACAATTATTGCTACAGGATTTCAATTTGGAGATTCTAAAGAAGATCCAAAAGAGAAAAAAGAGATACAGCCTGACTTCTTTTCACAACAGATTTCTCCTCAGTCCGAAAATATTGAGCCATCAAAACCTGCGTACACATATTGGAAACCAAAATTCCTGAAATAATCTGTATAATATGAGCTATTAGAAAAAGATTTAACTACGATACAGGAAGAAAAAATATCAAACCATAAAGATGAATTTTATATTCTCTGCAAATTTTCCTTACAAACATTTTACAACCACTAAATCAGCTGGGGATATGAAGAATAAGGCTGAAAGGGATTCTTTCCTTCGGTCAATGGCTTTAAATCCTGCGGATTTAGTTCTTGCCAATCAAGTTCATGGGAATAATATAAAAGTTGTTAAACGCTCTGACCAAAATATCCTTATTGATAATTGCGACGGTTTAATAACAACTGATAAAAATTTATTGTTGGGTATTTTTACCGCCGATTGTGTTCCTATTCTTATTTCTTCTAGCGATAGCGAAGTTAAAGCTGCGGTGCATGTTGGTTGGAAAGGACTTTATCTGGGAATAGTTGAGAATGCGATAGGAGTATTAATAAATGACTTTTGTATAAGTCCTAAAAGCATAAAAGTTTATATAGGTCCTCATATTCGTTCTTGTTGTTACAAAACTGGATCTGAAATGGAAGATAAGTTTAATATTAAACTTATCAATGGTAATCTGGATTTATCTGCGATACTTCGCACTAAATTAGAAAACTATGGTGTTAACGAAATTTTTGACGTTAATCAATGTACTTGCCATAATGAACAATTATTTTTCTCTTACAGGCGTGATTGTTGTGCTTATAGGCTCCTTTCTGTAATATAAAATCACAAATTTCATATTCATTGCTAAATCTGACATACAGTTGGGCAAACTGTTAAAAATCAGCGAGACTGCTAAATTTAAATTTTTATTATTTAATGATTAGTAAAATAAAGCCTGCTGCTAAGACTGATGGTAACTAAATCTTATTTTGCTACAGAAATAAAAATTTGCTTGGCATTGCAAAAGCAATGTCTAATACTGTAGTCGTCCCTATAGGGTATTGGCGATGTTCAAACATTAAATTTACTCAGACTTTAATTAAGCTACTCCGTATGTTTCACATTTCTTTTTTAACTTCAAATTATTTTTTATATTTATTAGTTTAGTATAATATTTACCATTAACATTATATGTTTTATTCGGAGGGATTAGCATGTCTTCAAAGTTGAGGGAAACTAGAAAATCTATAGACAAAGTTGATAGAGAAATAGCAAAACTTTTGGACAAAAGAGGGAAACTTGCTTTAGATATTGCTAGAGCAAAGAATAATAGGGATTTTAGGGCAGGAAGCTTAGTTTATGTTCCTTCACGCGAGAAAGAAGTTTTAAAGAACATTACTTCTTCCAAAAGCATTTTTGGAGAAGAAGCTCTTAAAAATATATACACAGAAATAATAAGCGCTTGCAGAAATCTTGAAACTCCGACAAAAGTGTCATTTTTAGGTCCTTGGGCGACATTTTCGCATCAGGCGGCAATTAATAATTTTGGTTCCTTGGGATACTTTATTCCAGCAGACACTCCTCTTGAAGTTCTATCAGAAGTTGAAAGCGGTAGGGCGGATTTTGGCGTAGTTCCAGTAGAAAATTCTAACGAAGGGTCTGTAAACGTAACTTTGGACATGCTTGTTGAAAGTGATATCAAAATATGCGCTGAGATAAGCTTAAAAATAGAGCAGTGTTTTCTTGTTAAAGATCCTAAAGCAGAAATTTTAAGAATTTATTCTCATACGCATGCCTTGGCTCAGTGTAGAAGCTGGATAGCAAAACATTATCCTGATGCAGAACTAATACCTGTTTCTTCAACAGCAGAAGCCGCTAAAAAAGTTTCTAAAGAAGATTTTTCCGCAGCTATAGCTTCTGAAGTGGCGGCTAAAATTTATGATCTTTATATTTTGCAAAAAGGAGTACAGGACACTAGAGAAAACTTTACAAGATTTTTTGTTATAGGCAAGGTTTCAACAGAGCCCAGCGGTAAAGATAAAACAAGTTTAGTTTTTATAGTTAAAGATAAAGTTGGAGCTTTATATGAGGCACTTGAAATTTTTGAAAAGAGTAATGTAAATTTGACAAAAATTGAATCGCGCCCGACTAAGAAAAAAGTTTGGAAATATATGTTTTTTGTTGATTTTAAAGGGCATGTTAAAGACCAAAATATAGTTAAGGCAATAAAAAGTTTGGAAAGAAAAAGCGTTTTTGTAAAGAGTTTAGGCAGCTACCCGAGAGCATAATATGGATATACAAAACATTATTAATTAGAAAAGCTTGCGACAGGCTCAAGCCTTATGTTGCAGGCAAACCTATAGACGAGATAAAAAGAGAATATAATCTTAAAGCAGTTATAAAACTTGCGTCAAATGAAAATTCTTTAGGAGCTTCAAAAAAAGAGCTTAAGGCGTTAAGAGATAATTTTGATAAGGTGTTTTTTTACCCTGATTCAAGTTCTTTTGGCTTGAAAAAATCTCTATGCTAATTGCGGGGAAAAATATTTTTGTCAAACTTTTAAAAGAAGGTGTGATACTAAGAGACATGGACGAATATGAGCTTTCAGACTAAGTAAGAGTTACAGTATCTCTTCGCAAATAAAATAGATTGTTCATAGAAAAATTAAAAAAAATTTTGAAGTCCTAAAAAGGAAAATTTATGATAATAACAATGAAACAAGGCTCAAAGCCGAAAGATATTGCTGTTGTCGCGGAAAAGATTAAAGGGTTAGGATACAAGCCTCATATATCAAAAGGTAAAGACGTTACAATTATAGGAATGATAGGTGACTATGCCGAGAAGTATAAAGACGCTTTTGAGTCTATGGAAGTTGTTGAACACGTAAGCGAGATACAAAAACCTTATAAGCTTGCTTCAAGAGACTTCAAAAAAGAAAACACTATAGTTAAAGTGAGTAGAAATGTTGAAATCGGCGGAAAAAAAATACATGTTATAGCTGGACCTTGCGCAATTGAAACCAAAGAACAGATGGTTACTACCGCAAAAATAGTTAAAGATGCGGGAGCGACAATAATTAGAGGCGGGGCGTATAAACCAAGGAGTTCTCCATACGCTTTCCAAGGGCTTGGAGAGAAAGGATTGAAATATTTAAATGAGTCCGGTTCAAAGCTGCATATGCCGACTATTAGTGAAGCTATGACTGTTGAACAGGTTGAGATTGTTGCAAAATATTGCGATATAGTGCAGATAGGCGCGAGAAATATACAAAATTATGATTTGTTAAAAGCGGCTGGAAAGCAAACAAAGCCTGTTCTTCTAAAGAGGGGTATGGCTATAACAATAAAAGAGCTTTTGCTTTCTGCAGAATATGTTCTTTCGCAGGGCAATTATAGCGTTATTCTCTGTGAAAGAGGAATAAGAACATTTGAAACTGCTACAAGATTCACAATGGATTTAAACGCGGTTCCGGTTATAAAAAAGCTGTCACATTTGCCGGTAGTTTTAGATCCGTCGCATGGCATTGGCATAAGGGAACACGTCGGTACAATGGCAAAAGCGTGTATTGCTGTTGGTGCAGATGGTTTGATAATAGAAGTTCATCCTCAGCCGGAACTTGCTCTTTCCGATGGACATCAAAGCTTGCTGCCTGACCAGTTTAAAGCTTTGATGAAAGATCTTGATTTAGTGGCAAAGGCTGTAGGTAGGGAGCTTTTGGATTAATGCTAAATGTGAGCATAGTCGGTTTAGGGCAAATAGGAAGTTCTTTAGGTCTTGCTTTAAAAAGCAAAACTTTAAAGGATCGCTATTATGTAACAGGTATAGCAAGGAATAAAGAAATTTTAAAAGCTGCGCTTAAGATTGGCGCTGCGGACGAAGTATCTTTATCTTTAGCATCAGCAAAAAATTCCGATATTGTAGTTATATGCACGCCTGTCGATACGATTGCTTCCATATATAAAAAGCTCGTTAAAATTGTAAAAAAAAATACCGTAATTACCGACTCTGGCAGTGTAAAATATTCAATAGAGTGTGAAATAAACAATATTAAGAGTAAAGTTTCTTTTGTTGGTTCTCACCCGATGGCAGGAAGAGCAAAAAATGGACTTAGTTCTGCGTCGGCAGATATGTTTAAAAATGCGAAAGTCATTATAACACCGCGATATGGCAAATCTGAAAAGATTGTGTCCAAGATTTGGAAGGATGCTGGTACTGAAATTGTAAAAATGTCTGCAAAAAACCATGATGAGCTGGTTGCTTTTACAAGTCATTTGCTCCACGTTATAGCTTTTTCGTTAAATAAAACTTATAAAAAAATAAAAAAGAAAAATCCGCATATTGACGATCTTATTGCAGGATCTTTTAAGAGTATAACAAGAGTATCTGTATCAAGTGCAGATATGTGGGCGCCTATTTTTGCTTTAAACGGCAAAAATATCAATAAATATTTAGACGAATTTATAAAAGAACTTAATGTCTTTAAGCGAAACCTAAGCGATAAGAAAAAAATTAAAAAAGAGATTCTTAAGACTCAAAAAGGCTAGAAATATGGACATAACGGGAAGAATCAAAGGTATAAAATATAAAAAGATAATAGGTAAAGATTTAAATAAGTCTAGTTTAGAAAAATTTGATATAAACTCAGCTTCGGCAACTTCTTTGATATTTGATAAGCAGAATTTATTTGCAGTATCAAAATGGATTTCTCCAAAAAGAACGCGTTCGTATCCCTATGAAAGAATATATGATTCTATGCATATATCTAAAAAAATCACTGTAATTCCAGTTATAAAAGATGAAGGAAAAAATGGAGATAGGGATTTCTTGCAATGGGATATTATTTCGTTGATGTCGCTGCTAGATATTTGTGTGATTTTTGCCTATTACTATCATGCAAATACAAATAAGTCAGCAAATAAAATTACGGATCAGAAATTTGATAATAATTACGTTTTATCAAAAATAAAAGAGATTGAAGGTTATCACAGCTCTGGGTTACATTGGAATCTGAAGGAATTAGACGATTTACATTTCATAGTGGATAAAGCAAAGAATAATTATTTAAAAATAGAAGAAGAAACAAAGATAAGATTACATAACTTTGCTGGAATCAATAATTTTGAAAATAAGATTGCCAAAGATCTTAAAGATTTTATGGAATTCTCAAGAGAGAAATCGGAAAAAGCTCAAAACAGAGAATATAAAACTATACAATCAAAAGAAAGCTTGAACAGGTTATCAAAATCTAAAATAACAATTCAAAACTATTTAGGCGGGAAATATTTTTTTACCGTTGATGAAGTTGAGTTAAATAAAAACATTGTGAGCCTTATAGAAAATAAGCATAGTAAAAATTCAGTTTTGCCGAGTGAGTCTGATGTCAAAGACGGATTAATTAAGATGATTCTTTATTCCAATCTTACTTCCGTTAAGGCAGACAGTGTATCTATAAAAAGCGTAGCTGTCTTAAGACTAACTTCCAACATCTTTATCGGATCAATAAGTTCGGAGTCTGTTAAAAAAGATATTGTTGATAGTTTTAAGATAAACAATTTATCTGAAAAGCAGAAGATATTTATAGAATGTCTTTTTAAAGAAGCTAATGAAAATAATTTTATAGTACAAATTTGCAGGACAAAACAATGATAAAGAGTCCATTAAGATATCCGGGTGGCAAAAGTAGAGCTGTTGATTTAATATCAAGCCTTATTCCTGACTTTGACGAGTACAGAGAACCTTTTTTGGGCGGCGGATCACTATTTATAAATTTAAAACAGATACTTCCAAATAAAGTTTTTTGGATAAATGATTTGTATGAAGAATTATATAAATTCTGGAAATACAGTCGCGAAGATATGCGCAGATTAATTGATAAAATTTACGAGTGGAAATCTAAATATGTCAATGGTAAGGAACTTTATAAGTTTCTTAAAGCCAATACGAATAGTTTTAACGATTTGGAAACAGCGGCTTATTTTTTTATATACAATCGTATTACATTTTCAGGTACCAGTTTAAGCGGGGGCTACAGCGAATCGGCTTTTAATAGTCGTTTTACGGAAAGCAGCATATTAAGATTGAAAAATATTGAAGAGATAGTTAAGGGTGTGAAAATTACCAATACCGATTATGAAAAAGTTCTTGCTGCAGATGGAGATTCTGTTTTTGTTTTTTTGGATCCTCCGTATTTTTCGGCGAAAAAATCGGCTTTATACGGGAAGAACGGTGATTTGCACAAAAGTTTTGATCATGAACGTTTTGCCAATGTTATGAAAAACTGTAAACATAAATGGTTAATCACATATGACAATAGCGACTATATAAAAAATTTATTTTCTTTTGCGAACGTTTTTCCGTGGAATTTAACATATGGTATGCGGAATGTTAACGGCAGAGGAAAACAAATAGAAGAAGAGATATTTATTTCAAATTATTTAACATCAGTACCGAGACAAGACGCTCTTGATTTTTTTGAAAATAAAAATAAAATGCCAAAATCTGTAAATACAATTTGGAAGAGTTGACGATGGATATAAAATTAAAAAAAGTAAATTCTGTTTCTGGTGTTGTTGAAGTTCCCGCGGATAAGTCTATAACGCATAGAGCCGTTATGTTGTCATCTCTTGCTGAAGGCGATTCTATAGTTAGAAATTATCTTCCTTCCGATGATTGCAATAGGACTATAGAGGCTTTTCGCCAAATGGGAGCTGAAATTAAAATTGATAACGGGAATTTGTACATAAAGGGTGCTGGGTTAAATTTAAAAAAACCACAAGACGGTAAATACAATATTTATGCGGGCAACTCTGGCACAACATCAAGGCTTATTTCTGGTATTTTGGCGGGACAAGATTTTGAGACTATTATAACTGGCGACGAAAGTCTTTCAAAAAGACCGATGAGTAGGATAATAGAACCGTTATCTAAAATGGGAGTTGAAATAAGTTCTAACGACGGACTGTTGCCTCTTGCTATAAAAGGAAAAAATCCTATTAAAGCAATGAATTACATATGCGACAAATCAACCGCTCAAGTTAAGTCGGCAGTTTTATTTGCAGGACTTTATGCTGATGGAGCTACAACTTATACCGAACCTGAAAAATCTAGAGATCACAGCGAGAGAATGTTAAAAGCTTTTGGAGCAGATGTCAGAGTTAACGGAAATTCCGTTACAATTTATCCCACACAAAAGCTGTTGCCTCAAGATATTACCGTTCCAGGAGACATTTCTTCTGCGGCGTTTTTTATAGCGGCGGCTTTGATTATTCCGGGATCAAATTTGACAATAAAAAATGTCGGAGTTAATCCGACTAGAGACGGTTTTATTGATGTTTTAAAGCGCATGGGCGCCAAAATTTCTTTAATAAATCTAAGAGAAATTTCTAATGAGACTGTTTGCGATATAGAGGTTAAGTATTCAAAACTTAAAGCTGCGAATATAGACGCTTCAATTATACCTAGAATGGTTGATGAAATTCCTGTATTTGTTCTTATAGCGACCCAAGCTGAAGGAATAACTAAAATTTCAGGAGCTGGAGAACTTAAAGTTAAGGAAACCGACAGAATAGCTGCTGTGGCAAGTCAGTTCAAAAAACTTGGCGCTCAAGTTGAAGCCCTTGATGACGGATTTATTATTAATGGCAACGGTGGTATTCCTTTAAACGGTAATCTTTTAGATAGTTTTGAAGATCACAGAGTAGCCATGACCTTATCGATAGCTTCTTTGATAGCTGACGGAGAAACTGTGATTAAAGACTCAAACTGCGTTAGTATATCTTTTCCAAACTTCTATGAGGTATTGAAAAATATATGCAAGTAAAAGAAAAATCTTCTTTCTTATTTTTGCTTGGTAGGCAGATGTTTAGGATAATGTTTAAGCTATTTTATAGGTATTGTATAGAAGGATCGCAGAATATACCAAACACTGGAGGAGCAGTAATCGCTCCAAATCATATAAGTTTCTTTGATCCGCCTCTTACGGGTGCAGCCATGAAACGTCCATTGTATTTTATGGCAAAAAAGGACTTGTTTGACATTCCTGTATTCGGCTGGACCATAAAACAAACAAATGCATTTCCCGTTAATAGAGGTGTTCAAGATATGTCTGCTGTGAGACATTCATTTTCTCTACTTGAGAAAGGACGTTTGCTTTTGATGTTTCCTGAAGGTACTCGTTCTAAAGATGGAGAGTTGGGAAAAGCCAGAGCTGGAGCTGGTATGGTAGCGTGCAATGCTCAAGTTCCGTTAATTCCTGTTAAAATAGAGAATACAAACATGATGTTAAAGTTTAAGCGGATAAAAATAAAATACGGAAAACCTATATATCCTCCAAAAAATTTTTCAAAAAATGATTATATAGGCTTATCGCAAAAAGTTTTGGATGAAATATCAAAAATGTAACGGAGCATTTAGTGGATAAAAATGTTGAAATAAAGATAGCTGCCAACGCTGGGTTTTGTTTTGGCGTTAAAAGAGCTATAGATTTAGTAGAAAAAACTTTGAATGAAAAACCTGAGGTATATACTTTAGGACCAATAATCCACAATCCTCAAGAAGTTAAACGACTGAAAGAAAAAGGCGTAAAAATTTTAAATGACATAGACTCTGTCAAAAGCGGTTGTATAATTCTAAGAACTCACGGTATATCTTTAGAATTGCGTAATAGGCTTGAAAAAGATAGAACATTATATATAGACGCTACATGCCCATTTGTTAAAAAAGCTCAGGATATAATCAAGAATTTAAGTTCACAGGAAACAAATATAATAATAGTTGGCGAGAATTCTCACCCTGAAGTTGAGGCGCTTGTTTCTTATGGGGCAGGTAAATGTGTTGTTATTGAAAGCCCTAAGGAAGCTCTTGAGTTTAAAGGGACAGGAGAGTTAAATATTGTAAGCCAGACAACGCAGACTCCTCAGAATTTTAACGTTATTGTTGAAATTTTAAAGAAACGATTTAAAGTTAATATTTACAATACTATATGTAAAGCAACGCTTGAAAGGCAGGAATCTGCAGAAAAACTTGCTAAGAAAGTTGATTTGATGATAGTTATAGGTGGTAAGAATTCAGGAAATACTACGCGTCTTGCCGAAATATGTAAAGCTCAAACAGAAACATATCATATTGAAACCATAGACGAATTAGATGATAAATGGTTTAACAATATTAAAACTGTAGGGTTAACCGCAGGAGCTTCAACTCCTGACAATATAATAAAAAGCGTACAAAGGAGGCTTGGAGAGATTCTTGGGTACGAGAGAAACCAATAGTCTAAATATGATACAAACAGATATTGTAAAGAGAGGAAAGTAAAAAATGGCAGAAAATAAGAATTTAGATAAAATAATTTTTGAAGATAGTGAAGACGTCACTATGGCTGATTTGATGAAAAGTTATGATCAAGCAAGTAAAGTTGAATTTGGACAAGAGTTGGATGTGGTTATTATGGAAGAAACTGCAGACGATTTTATGGTTGACTTAGGTATGAAGTCTGAAGGGATAATTCCTAAAAAAGAATTTGAAGATGGAAAGATTCCTTCTGAGCTTAAGGTTGGTGCAAAGGTAAGAGTGAAAGTTATAAACATACATAATCGTCCTATACTTTCTTATAAAGCCATTGTTGAAAAAGCCAAAATATATGAATTACAAAATGCTTTTAACAACGGTAAGCATGTAACAGGAATAATTTTGAGATCTATAAAAGGAGGTTTTATTGTTGATATAGGTACAATAAATGCGTTCCTTCCCATTTCTCAGCTTGATATTCATTTTGTAAAAGATACGCAATCCTATGTAGGTAAAACATATGAGTTCGTAATTACAGAGCTTGATGTAAGAAAGAAAAATATAGTCATTTCCCGCAGAAAAATTGTTGAAGATGAAAAAAATGCAATCTGCGAAGCTGCTCTTGCTTCTGTTTCCGAAGGGCAAGTGCTTGACGGGATAGTTTTAAGGATTACAAATTTTGGTGCTTTTGTTGACATAGGCGGAATAGACGGTCTATTACATATAGGTGAGCTTGCTTGGTATAAAGTGAAAAAAGTTGAAGATTTGCTGTATGTGGGGCAAAGGATAAAAGTTCAGGTAATAAAAGTTGATAAAGCAGGCGGTAAGATTTCTTTGAGCATAAAAAATCTTATTGCAAATCCTTGGGATTCTGTTACCGAACGTTTTCCGGTTGGGTTGGTTATAAAAGGAAAAGTTGCTTCAATCATGGACTATGGTGTTTTTGTAGAGCTTGATCCTGGTGTTGAGGGATTACTTCATTGTTCTGAATACGCTTGGAATGACAGCGAAGCAGCTTTAAAAAGAGAAGTAAAGAAAGGGCAAGATATAGAAGTGAAAATTATAAGTGTTGATAAGGAAAATAAAAAAATAGCTTTATCAGTCAAACAGACTCTTTCTAATCCTTGGGACGAAGCATTTAGACATTATGCTCCAGGCACCGTGGTGAAAGTCACAGTTCAAAGGCTTGTGCCGTTTGGAGCTTTTGTAAAATTGCCTGAAGGTATAGAAGGTCTTGTTCATATAAGCGATTTTTCATGGACTAAAAAAATAAATCACCCTGAAGCTGTTCTAAAGAAAGGAGATGAGGTTGAAGTTGTTGTTGTGGAAGTAAACCCGCAAAAGGAGAAAATTTCTCTTTCATTAAAACACGTCACTCAGGATCCTTATAAGAAATATAAGGCTGGAAATATAGTTAAAGGGAAAGTTGTAAGAGTTACGGATTTTGGTGCTTTTGTAGAGCTTGAACCCGGAATTGAAGCATCTATAAAAAATAGCGAAGCGTCCTCTTTAAAATTTGAAAAACCGCAAGTTTTTGCTGATGATGAAGAGTTAGAGGTTAAAATAATAAAAATTGATTCCGGCAAAAGAAAAATAGAAGTTTCTGTGAAAGCTCTTGAATTTGATAGAGAGAAAGAACTTGTTAAACAGTTTGCAAATCAAGATGACAAACCCACTTTAGGAGAATTGTTGTCAGAAGAAGAATAGTCTTCAAAAATGTGGACAGCAATGCAAATGCAAAATTTCAGATTTTAAAAACATTTATTCTTTGATTTGATTTTTGTCTTTAGTAATTAAATGTTTACATTATTTTTCTTGCGTGAGTGACTAAGTCTCGAAGGTGCAGAATATATTTTAGTGTCTGCTAATGGTTTTTAGTAGATATGCCTATTGAATTATTTATTTTGAGATATTTACTGTTGTTTACCTGTAGTTTTTAACATTTCGCTTGTAGGCGGATTGCTTATTTGAAAAGTATTTTCCTCGTCTTTATCTTTTAAAGCACCTCTTGTATATGTGCATCTTGGATTCCAAAGCAGCCAACTTCCTATTTTATTATCGTAGCAAGCCTGCATTTGCGCTCTTACTTCATTTTTGCCATATTTGTATCCTAGACTAAAATCTTGAAGCCATGGACGTAACTTCTCTTCTGGAATTCTTTTTAATGCTCCATCAATAGAGTTATAAACAACTTTATACGGTTCTTTGTTGGGATCTGCTATACCGTAAGTCCACTTCGCGTAATGCGAAGGATAAACCATAGGGCTTACGTAATCAACCTGCTCTGTCATTTCTACTATTTTTTGCCCTATACCCATATCGTCGGTAGCTGTTGTTGTAAGTCCAAAAACGTCAATAGATATTTTAGCTCCTTTCAAATTTAGACGTCTTTTTGCTTCTTTCAAAAAACCTATCAAAGCTTTTGAGGCTTCTGTTGCTGAGTGAGGTTTGCTATATCTGCAATTTTTTGTGTTGCCGTCTGAAGGGAATCTTATGTAATCAAATTGAATTTCATCAAAACCTATGTCAGCAGCTCTTTCTGCAATTTTTAAATTATAATCCCAAGCATCTTTATTATAAGGATCAAGCCACGCTACTCCTTTTGTGTCTGTCCAAATAGTTCCATCAGGATTTTTGACTGCCAAAGAAGATATCTTTCTGGAAATGGTGTTATCTCTGAAAACCACTATTCTTGCTATAGTATAAATGCCCTTTTCTTTTAAAAGAAGAATATATTTTTCAAGGTCTGGAATTGCCACAACGTAGGCTTTATTTGCCTCTACTTCTTTTATGCCTTTTATATAAACTTGTCCTTCATATTCTTTTATGTCTATAACTGCGGTATTTAATTCTGTAGTAGCAAAAAGTTCTAGCGCTAATTTTCTGTGTTTTTCCGAGCCGCTTACCCAAGCTGAAAGATGTATGCCTCTTATATATTTTGCTTTTTCAGATTTTGTGGAATCTGATTTAACTGCTAGGGTTTGCTCCTCATACGGACTTTCTAATACAATAGTGGAACTTGAATTTGCATAAGACGACAAAAGAAAAATCAACGACAATACTGCAGACGGCAAGAAATTAAATTTGTGTGTTTTCATAATTGGGTAATTATATTGAAATAGACGACTACTGTCAAATAAAAGTTAGAACGTATATAATTTTCAACAATCTTGTAGTTATAATATGCATACTTACAAAATTGATATTGATTACAAAGATATTGGAATTAATATCGGTTATAAATTTAAAATATAAAACTCTATGTATATGTGGTTCCCTTTTTTAAAATAAGCTTATTCTATAATATTGTTTATGGTAATGTAAGGAAAAATATAATGATGTATAAAAAGTTTTTGCTAGTTTTGTGTTTTTTTATACCACAGTTTGCAAATAGTGAATTATTGACTTTAGATACTTATTTGCAAACTGTGGTTAGGGTTAATGATGAACTCAAAGCTCTTCAAGCAAATATAAATGAAATAAAGGGTAAAATAGCAGAATTGGAAAGAGCTTATTCCTATTATTTTGCTGCAGGAATAAATTATCTTAATGATCAAACAGGGCAAGAACTTTATCTGATAAATATAGATAAATTTAAAAACACAAGCTACACTTTGTCGCTAAATAAGCAGTTTAAAACAGGGACTAAATTATCTTTTGGCGCAGCTAGGTCTATTTGGGAGTTTGACGGCTCGCGTGAACTTCAAAATATAAAATACAATGAAAACCGACTATATCCATTTTTATCTTTAGAACAGTCATTGTTAAAAGATTTTGGACAGGGGGCTATGGAAGCGGGGATAGCTAAAACAAGAGCGCAAGCTAAATCTGCGCTGTATCTTTTAGAATATAAAAAGCAAGGCTTGTTGTTTAACGCTAAAATGGTTTACTGGAAAATGTCTTATTTTCAAACAATTATTGAGTTTAAAAAAGCTTCGTTAAATAGAATGAAGAATATTCTTGAGTGGAATGAGAGAAGATATAAAAAAAATTTAATTGACGAGCTAGAATTGCTAGAGTCTCAAGCGTCTGTAAAAATGAAAGAGTTGAATTTAAGAATGGCAAATGAAGATATGGATAAGACAAAGAGAGAATTTTCTCTTATATTGAATGCAAGCGATAAAAATGTTGAATACGAGCTAGAAAAAATTGAAGATCAGGTAAAAATATTTAGTTTAAAACCTCGTCTTGAGAAAAAAACTTCACGTTTTGATGTCCTTGCTGCTATGGAAAATGTCAAAAGTGTTTCATATGATCAAATCTCTTTTTCAAAAGGTTCGGGCGCTGACTTAGTTTTTAGTGGGGCATTGTCGTTTAGTAAAATAAATAGAGATATTGGAGGATTCGTATCAAATTCAGATATTTCAAATAAGGATGCTCCTACCTATCGCATAGGTTTAAAATATATTTTGCCTTTAGATTTTAATCTTAGAAAAAAAGTTCACGACGGATATGAAGCAGAAAAAATAGCAGCTGATAAGAATGCAGTATTTATCGCTGCAAAGGAAAATGACGATTGGATTAGTCTTAGCAAAACTTTTGATAATGCCCGCGGGAGACTTGCAACTGCATATGAGATAAAAAATTTAAAGCAGCAAAAGGTTGCTAAAAATAAAAAATATTTAGCGCATGGAAGAAGTTCTACATATTTTGTTTTGCGCGACGAAGAAGATTTAGATGAAATAGAAGTTAATATTTTTCAATGTATTCTTGAAATTATTAGCGTATATGAGCAAGCTCAAATATTTTACGGATAATATAATGGTTTAAAGTCGCAAACAATATATAAAATAATTCTCTTGGAAATTCATGAAACTTACAAACCTTTCAATAAAAAGACCAACGCTTATTACATCTATCCTCGTAGGAATTATTCTTCTTGGTATTTTCTGTTACGAAGAGTTAAGTGTAAAATTATTTCCTGCTTATAATATATCTTATGTTATAGTTTATACGGTTTATCCAGTCGCTGACATCAAGGAAATTGAAGACCTTGTAACAAAACCAATAGAAGATTTTTTAAACACTGTTGAGGGTTTGGACAAACTGGAATCTATCAGTCAAAATAATATTTCAGTTGTAATATGCAGTTTTAAATCTTCAAAAAATAGCAATGATGCAATAAATGAAGTGCGCAATAAAATATATTCTGTAATAAATTTATTGCCCGGAGGCATAAAAGATCCGATAGTAATGAATGCTGACTTTTACAGCCATTCTCTTTTGGTTATGAATTTAAAGTCGGACATAATGGATATTCAAGAACTTCATAGTTTTGCGAATGATGTTGTTAAAATGGATTTAGAAAAAATTACAGGAATTGCTGAAGCTCAGATTATTGGCGGTACAAAAAGAGAAATACACGTTGTTGTAGATAGAAAAAAACTTGAAGAGAGCGGTCTTTTTTTAAGCGCTCTTGCCAAAAGAATTGAGTTGAATACTGTTAGGATTCCTGCAGGCAATCTTATCAGAAAGGGAAAAGAAATATATGTCATAACCTCAGGACAATTTGAGTCTTTAAAACAAATGGAAAGTTGTGTCATAAATTTCATAGCAAATGACAGACCTGTTCTTTTAAAAGATGTCGCTTATATTGAAGATTCTTTCGCAGAAGAAACTTTAAAAGCAAGAGTTGATAGGAGAATTGAAAATACTGTTTCTTATACTCCGTCTGTGTTAATAAATGTGTTTGCTCAGCCTAATACTAATGATGTCGCTGTAGCGGATGTTATTTATAAGGGAGTAAAGGAGCTAAATGAAAAATATAAAAATTATAAAGGTTCTCCCTCTATTGAAATTATAGATGATTTTTCGGCTATTGTAAGAAAGAGTATTGGCGACGCTAGGAATAATATTTTTGAAGGAATATTCCTTACGATAATAACCGTTTATCTTTTTTTAGGTAATTGGCGGTCAACCTTTATTACTTCTCTGGCGTTGCCGAATAGTTTAATAGGTGCATTTATCTTTATGTATATTTTTGGGTTTAGTTTAAATTTAATTACATTGATGGCGTTCTCTCTTGCAATAGGTCTTTTAATAGATGACGCTGTGGTTGTGAGAGAGAATATTTTTAGACATTATGATGGAGGAGAAAATAATATAGATTCGGCTATAAAAGGCACTAATGAAATGACACTTTCCGTAATTGCTACTACACTCGTTGTTATAGCGGTATTTTTGCCGCTTTCTTTTATCAAAGGATTATACGGACAGTTTTATAAAGAATTTAGTTTAACTATAATTTTTATTCTGATAATTTCAACTTTGGATGCTTTGACAATAGCTCCGATGCTTTCAGTTCATCTTGTTCCCGAACATAAAAAGCTTACAAAAGGCTACAAATTTATAAGATATTTTAGATACTTCACTGTATTTTGGTTTAATATTGTTTTTGACAGTGTTAAGAGTTTTTATAAGAAATTGATTTTGTTTATTTTAGAAAGAGATTTAATAAGGATAAGATTTTGGCATAAGAATAATTTTGTCTTAAGTTGGAAATTGACTATATTGTTTATCGCTGTAATCATTTTTCTTATTACTATTTTTACCGCCTACAAAAAGCTTAATATTTCCCTTTTCCCAGAATTAGAAACTGGAGAATTCAGCATTTTTGTAACGGCTGATCCCGGAATTTCTCTGGAGCAAATGGATAGGTATTCAAAAGAAGCCGAAACCTTGATTATGAATGATCCAAATGTGGAATTTGTTTATTCATTAGTTGGTTCTCTAAATAGATTTATTACTTTTCCCAATATTTCTGAAATAAGAGTTAAACTTTGTCATAGTTTACTCAAACGTATAAGCCGTAATAATTTAAGAACTCAAATTATCACTCGCAAAAAAAGAGATAAATTATCTAGCTCTACTATGTCGGTTAAAAATGATTTAAGGGATAAGTTAAATCAAAGATTTAAAGGATTACTTTCTTTTTACATTGTGCAAAATGTTAATAATCGATCGGAAAGTAGCGATATAAGTATAGAATTGTCTGGGACTGATATTGACATATTGTATAATTTTTCCAAACATCTTATGGAAAAATTTGAACATATTCCTCATTTTGTGGATATACATTCAAACTATCAGCCTAGTAAACCTGGAATTCAAATTCATCTTGATTTTGAGAGAATGAAAAATGTAGGAGCAAATTCGGTTATGACCGGAGCAGAAGTTAGGGGTATGCTAACTGGAATTATGGCAGGTAAATATAAAGAAAGTGGAAAAGAATTTGACATAAAAGTAAAATTGAATGACAAACAGAAAGATATTTTCCAAAATTTTAACGATATATATGTAAATAACTTGAATAATACTTTAATAAAACTTTCAGATATCTCTTATCTAAAAAAAGAGAAAAGCCCTGTCCAAATGTTTAGGATAGGAAGAGAAAGATATGTTAAGATAGAAGGCAGTATGGATAACTTGAATTCATTAAATGATATAAGGAAAGCTATATTAAATATTTTCAATGAAGAAAAAAATAATAAGAATAATCCAGTAGAATGGAAGAATATTAAATTGACAATAGGTGGTGATGTAAAAGATATGGATGATATGTTTGTGAGCGTGGGGATATCCACGCTTTTTTCTATTCTTTTCACTTTTATAGTCCTAGCAAGTCTATATGAATCTACGCTTGCTCCTTTGTTAATTATGACACCTCTTCCTTTAGCAATAATAGGGGGTATTACTGCTTTGTTACTTTCTGGAAATTCTTTAAATATATTTGCTCTTATAGGCATGGTTATGTTACTTGGTGTTGCGTCTAAGAATTCAATAGTTTTGGTAAATTATATACAACAATTGCTAAGAAGCGGGAAAAATATGCGGGAAGCTATAATAGAAGCATGCGTCATAAGATTGAGACCCATTGTCATGACTTCTTTTGCTCTTGTAGCTGGAACTTTACCAATGGCTTTGGGACTTAGCGAAGTAGGAAAATTTAGGCAAAGTATGGGTATAGTTGTAATAGGCGGGATTTTGAGTTCCACAATCCTTAGTTTTGATAATTATTCCGGCAATGTTTGAATATTATGAAAATCTAAGACGCTTTTTGAGAAAGATTGCAGGAAGAACAGAAAAAAGACTAGTTGATTGTTCTGAAGAACAGCTTAAAGCAAAAAAACTATAGCGTTTAAAATTAGCTCAGATTGAAGACTTTTGGTATAATAAGCCACTATGAACACGAAGAGAGCTTTTTTTGTAGGAATGTTTTTGTTTTTAAGTCTAACTTCTTTTGGAGCTGAAAGCAGGTATATAGTTTTTTTTGCTGAGACACCGGATATATCAAGTCTAGTAATAGACAAAATAGCTTTATCCAACCGCTTTTGTATGGTTGTCCCTCAGGATTCCAGAGCAGCAATCCCTGAAAGTTTAGAAGAGCTTATTTCAGTTGGCAAAATTGAGCTTGCACTTTCTCTTGACCCTGAGCCTATTTTGCCTATTCTTGCAGAAGTTTCAAACGCAAATTTTGAGAAAAAGTATAATAAAAATGGTATTTTTGAAAACTATATTTCAGATAATTTATCGTTATTTGTAAATAACAGCAACAAAGAAAATTTTGGAATGTTTTTAAGTTCAGCAAAAATGTCCCATGAGCTTCTTTATTACTTTTCAGATTTGGGCTTGTCTTGGGTTAATGTTGATAATATAGAAGGGAATGTTTGCGGTGCATACTACGTTGACGGTATTGCCGTTTTTTCTTTATATAAAAGTTTTCCTTATAGTCAGCAAGAAATTATGAAATGGCTTGAGTCCAAGAGCGAAGAGATAGTTCCTGTTTTGCTTACAAAAAAACATTTGCAAAACGTTAAATTTATGGAATATGTAATAAGGCTTTTTGACAATAGCAAGTATATAAAGCCTGCTACTCCTTTATATATTGCCAAGGTTAAAAACAATATGTTGCAGCAAAAAGATATATTTTTTGAAAAAGTTATTTTAAATCCTATTATTGATGAAAAACTTCAATCAGCTGCCCAATCTCTTAGCAATTATGTAGATTCTTCTTCTTTTAGTGAAACAATATACTCAAATGCTCAAAACGAGCTTGTTTATTTGTGCGGACAAGATGTATTAAAATTGGTGTCTTCGGATAGCATTTCCGGAAGGAGAATGTTTGATGCGGCGTACAATAATATTTACCGTCTTTTGGGACTGCAAACAAAAGGCTTGCAGGATAGCAAAAATATTGATAAGCAGACAGCGACAAGTGTTAATATGCAAAATACAGCAAATGTTTCAAGCGGACAAACTTCGATTGAAATTATTTCCGGAGGAGTTTCAATATACAACGAAGGTTTGTTAAGACTTGTTCAGGTTGTGTCAAAAGACAACGTAATAAAAATAAACTTGTCTTTTAATGAGGCGGGTTGGAATAAAGAAGTTTCTTTCGTAGATTTTTATATAGACTTAAATGGTATCTCGGGAATGGGTGGTTCTTCTTTTATACATGGAGTAAGCGGATTTTTAGTTGCGGACTCAGGTTGGGAATATGCGTTGAGGATATATAAAGACAAAGCGATTTTGTATAAATATTCTGTTGACGGAGCATCAATTATTTCTAACCTTGCCGTAAATGACAATTCAGTGTCTATACCAACCAAATATATTAGGGGAAATCCTGTGAAGTGGGGATTCCAAGCTATAGTTGTATCCGAAAATATGGGAAAAAAAACTATAGTTGATTTCTTAAACCAAACTTCCAAAAGCAAATACGAAATACTTTCCTTAAAACCCTTCCAAGCGCCTCTTGTAAGGCGTTAAAAAAAGGCTCAGTTGGATTATGGGTAATAATTTCTTAGTGGACTTTGTCGCTGATCAAATGAAGGATCTCAACATATATAGGAGTAAAAAAGGTAAAATAAAGGAAGAAAAAAAAAGAGGGAAAGCATCTTTTTGACTTTTTGTAAAGATATGAGAGTGACAAATGCAATAGTATAACAAGTTTTATAAGACGAGATACGAAAAAGCGTTAAATGGATTGAGAAGGGAAGTAACAAAAGAAACAGTTAGATGGAGAAGAGAAGATTGAGATACTACATTAAATTGACACATTAATGTTAAAATTGATATAAAATTCGTCATGGACAGAAATTTTTCAGCGGTTTATCCTGGTAGTTTTGACCCTCCTACAAATGGACATTTAGATATTATAACAAGAGCTTCTAATTTATTTCCAAATATAATAGTGGCTGTAACGGATAATGTTAATAAAAGACATACTTTTGCATTGCAAGAAAGAATTGACTTATTGCGAAAATCTACTAAATATTTTAAAAATGTTGAAGTTTTGTCTTTTTCAGGACTTTTAGCTGATTACCTTAAGAAGATAAATTCTTTTGTATTAATAAGAGGATTGAGAGCTCTTTCAGATTTTGAATACGAATTCCAAATGGCTTTAATGAACAGAAAATTAAATAAAAAGATAGAAACCATATTTCTTACTCCAGATCAATCTTATACGTTTCTTTCTTCAAGCATGGTAAAAGAAATAGCTATGCTTGGCGGAAGTGCGAAAACTTTTGTTCCTAAATGTGTTGAATTAGAATTAAAAAAGCGATTTAGAAATAGATAAAGGCGAATATGCGAATTAATAAAATTGAAATAGCGGTAGCAATTGTAATTGTA
The DNA here is from genome assembly GCA_031282625.1 of Candidatus Endomicrobiellum meruensis. Taxonomy (GTDB): domain Bacteria; phylum Elusimicrobiota; class Endomicrobiia; order Endomicrobiales; family Endomicrobiaceae; genus Endomicrobiellum; species Endomicrobiellum meruensis. The sequence goes on from JAITDI010000017.1 coordinate 29,173, forward strand.
GGTTTACTTGTTTTTCTTACTGCTTACAAATGTCTTAGTGTGTTAGAGCAATCTAAGAAAATTGCCACTAAAAAAGGACTCTCGTCATTAAGAAACGCGATTGCTGTGTATTACAGTGATAACAACGGAAGATATCCTGATAGCGAGATCTCTAAAGAGCTTGTGGAAAAAGGATATATAGAAAAGATTCCATATGTTTACATTCCTCATCATAAAAAATCAAATCAAATAACAATAGATAATCTCAACAAAAATACAGATTCTGGCGGTTGGGCGTATAAAGTTGACGATACGCCTGATTCTAATGGTAGAACAAAGGGTCAAATTTGGATAAATTGTTCACACGACGATTGGAGTAAATTATAGCAATGGCTCTTCTTAAAATTTTGTTTGTTTTTTATATAGGCTTTAAAATCGGAAATACAATTTATAAAAGTTTTTACATAAGGCTTATTTGTGCTGTTTCTTTAGCTTTTCTTTTCTATAAATTTTCTTTTTCGCTACAGTTTTTGATGTTCTCTTTTTTTACAGTTATTTTGATTTTAGTTTCAGTTGAGGATTATTTTCATAAACTGATTCCTGCAATAGCTCCGCCTATTTTATTTGGCATTGGATTGTTGTTTAGCTTTTTTAACCCTATTTTTTTAGACAAAAGTTATTTTTTCAAGTTGTTTAATTCCATTTTGGGCGCTCTTGCTGGAGGCAGTATTTTATTTTTAATTAGCATGTTAGGCGAATTTCTTTATAAAAAAGAAGTTATGGGCGGAGGCGATGTGAAGCTGATGCTAGGTGTGGGAGCTTTTGTTGGTGCGGAACGGGTTTTACTATCAATTTTTATTGCTTCGTTTTTAGCAAGCATAGCCGGTCTTATTCTTATTTTATTTAAAAAGAAATCAAAAGAAATGTATATTCCGTTTGGACCTTTTTTATCATTGGCATCTTTTGCCGTTGTACTCATTCCTAAACCAATTCAATTGCTTAATATGATCTTTGCGTGGGAAGCTAAAATTTTAGGAGTCTAAAATGTCTTCCTATTTGGAAAATTTCAATTTTCTGACAGTTCTGTTTTCTATAATTTTTATATTTTCAATTTTTTCTCGTTTTTCATCTTCTTTAAGTCTAAATATCATATCTTTTTTTATTGTTTCTATAACCTTTATATTTTCTTTTAACAGCTTTAAAGCCAGTTTAAAAAATTATTTGCTTCCAATTTCTTTATTTGTTTTGTTTTGCATAATCTCTTACTATTTTTCAGACTTTAAATACAATGTAAGAAATGAAATGTTTTTGCTTTTTTCTGGAAGCGGAATGTATTTATTAATTGGTTTTTTAAAGCCTGAAGAGAGAACAAAAGTATTGATTATACCTGTTCTAATAGGTCTTTTGCTTACGATTTATATTTTTGTTTCTCTTATTCCATTTCCATTATCAAAAGTATTCTCCAATAAGGACACTACAAGCTATATGAGTTGCGTAACATGCTTTTTACTGTCAACTCTTTCATTGTCTTTTGCTTTTTGGAACGAAAAAAAAAGAATTTATATATGTATATCGTTTATATTTTTCATTGCCATATTTATGGTGAGATCTTTGTTTGCCGTATGCATTGCGAGTTTTATATTTTCAGTAGCTTTGCTTATTTTAGGCAATAAGAGAAAGAAAATTTTTTCTGCTGTTTTTGCTTTGAGCGGTATATTGTCTTTTTATTTTCTTCTCAAAAGTTCTTTCTTCTCAGAAAAATTTCTGATTTTGAAAACAGCTTTATCCGTGATAACAGATAACTTTCTTCTTGGTGTTGGGTTTAATAATTATAAATCTGTTTCTCTTTCTTACGGTATGGTTGAAAACGTTGATGTCTTATATTGCTATAATATATTTCTACAGGTTCTAGCTGAAACTGGGATTATAGGATTTGTCCTCTTTTTGGCTCTTTTATTTGTTTTTTTCTTTTTTGTAATAAAAAGGCTGAGCTTTAGAAAAGATAAAAAGACATATTTGTTTGTCTTGCTTGCTATAATCGTTTTTCTGGTGTATAATTTTTTTAATTCAGCTGCTTTTGTTTCTACAAATATGCTGATGTTTTTTTATCTTCTCTCCTTTCCTCTACCGCTGTATGTTGTAGAAAAAAGAAAAGAAATAATTAACGGTTATATTTTGGCAGCTTTGTCGTTACTTTTGATTATTTCGTTAGGTATTCCGTTATATGCTCGTCAGGAATACAAAAAAGGCATATCATTTTTTGCGAATAAAAATTTTGCGCAGGCGAAAGTTTGTTTTATTAAAGCGATGGGAGATGATTATTTAAATCCCGAATATTCTGGAAGACTTAGCGACGTTTATTTTGCTACGTACCAAGTAAATAAGAATAAGGTTTTCTTAAAAAAAGCCCTAAATTGGTCTGAGTATGCGTCTAGACTTGCCAAAAACAATGGTAAATATTATTATCAGCTTGCATGGTTATATCATTTCGTAAAAAATGACGAAAAATCATCGGAAAATATAGTATTGGCTGTTGAAAAAGATCCATTTAATCTTCTATATCAGGAAGCTTACCAGATTTTACTGATGTAACTTTAGGAGACAAGATAGATGTTCAAGAAGCATTTTTTTAAAATATTGGTAGGCATATGTGTAAGTATTGTTCTTATTTGGCTGACCCTGCATCAAATAGATATTAAAAAGTCTTTTGAGCTTATAGCAGGCGTCAAGTATTTTGTTTTAATTCCAGGAATTTTAGTTTATATTTTTACTTATATTATTAGAAGTGTAAGGTATTATTATATTCTTTTGCCTCTTAAAAAGACTAAAGTTTTGGATAATTTCCCTTATACAATAATTGGTTTTTTTGCAAATAACATAATTCCCTTAAGATTTGGCGAATTGATAAGAGCCAAAATAACGGGTGAACGTTTGCGCGTGTTCCGCAGCAGTGTGCTTGCTACGATTGTGATAGAGCGTTTGTTTGACGTAATAATCTTTGTTTTATTTTTCTTTTTAATAGTTACGGTTATGTCTTTCCCTGAATTTATAAAAAAATCTTTTTACATATTAACTTTTGTTTTCTTTATTTGTTTATCAACCCTCTACATTATGTTGACTCATAAAAATAAAGCTTTGAAAGTATTGTCAAAAATACCCATACCATCATTTGTTGAATCATTGACAGTTTTTTTAAACAGATTTACAGGAGGACTAGTTGTTCTTAAAGATCCATCTATACTGATAAAAAGTTTTATTTTTTCAGGAATTTTATGGATAACAGAAGCATTATTTGTTGTTATTGTGGCTTATGCGTGTGGGATACATATTTCAATTCTTGGCGGCATATTTACAGTTATAATAATAGGAATGGGGGGAATGATCCCTACTGCTCCTGGATATTTTGGCGCTTTTGAGCTTATGGGCGTTTTGGCATTGTCAACGCTATCTGTAGATAAAGATTTGGCTTTTATATGCACGGCGATTTGTCATTTTTTACAGCTTGTTATTATATTTACTTTAGGAGGACTTTGTGTGCTAAAGACAAAGATTACTTTTTCCGATTTGTTTAAATTTGCTAAAGAGTCTGAGTAATTTATGCGATATTGAAACAAGTCTTGTTTTAGTCGGCTGCGTTATTTTTTTATGTCACTAAAAATTCATAAAAACGAGGAAAAATAATGAACGAAAGTTCTCTCTATCTTTTTGCATTTTTTTTGGCTCTCTTAAGTTCAGTTTTTTTAGTTCCTATTTTTAGATTCTTTGCCATTAAGTTAAAAGTTTTGGATAATCCTTCTTCAAATATAAAAACTCATAAAATCAGTACTCCTTATTTGGGAGGGCTTGGCATTTTTTTAGCTTGGCTTATATCGTTACTTTTAATAAGAATCACAACATCTTTTCCAAATTTAACTTTGAGAAATTTAAGGGGAATAATATATGGTTCTCTGATTCTGTGTCTTCTCGGTTTAATTGACGACATAAAGTTAAAAGGGCTTGGTTTTAAATCAAAGCTTTTGTTTCAATTTCTTGCAGTTTCAATCGTCGTTTTTTGTTTTGATATAAGAATCAATTTTATTCCAATATATTGGTTGTCTTGCCTTGTAAGCGTTATATGGACAGTCGGCATAACAAACGCTTTTAATATAATAGACATCATGGATGGGCTTTCAAGCGGTATTGCAGTTATAGCGGCATTTGCCTTTTTCTTTATTTCTATGCCGTCTAAAATGTTTTATGTCAATTTTTGTTCCATAGCTTTAGCAGGAGCAGTTCTTGGTTTTTTGCCTTTTAATTTGTCCAAATCAAAAAAAATATTTATGGGTGACGCTGGCAGTTTATTTATCGGTTTTGTAATGGCAAGTCTTGCCATGGGGGTATCTTATTCCTCAATAAATAATTTCGGCATTTTTGCTCCATTATTTATACTTGCCATTCCTATCTATGAGACTATTTTAGTCAGTGTGTGCAGGATACGCAATGGAAAACTGCCGTTTTTAGGAAGCAAAGATCATTATGCTTTACGTCTTGAAAAAATGGGTTTTTCAAGAAAAAGAATTCTTATTATAAGTTATGCTGTAAGCATATTTTTTTCTATTTGTGCCTATTTATTCACATCGTTAACATCTAGCTGTTCATTAATACTTTTTGTTTCCGTAAGCGTTGGCTTGTGGGTTTTAAGCATTACTCTTGCTTCCGTAAAGGTTGATAAATGAAAGAAAAAATAATAATAATTGGCGCTGGAATAAGCGGGTTAACAACTGCTTATTTTTTAAAAAAGCCTTATGAAATTTTGGAAGCAAAGCCTTATGCAGGCGGTCTTTGCGCTTCATTTTACGAAGACGGTTTTGTTTTTGATTGTTCAGGGCATTTTATGCATGTTAAAAATAAAGAAATAAAAAATACGATAGAAAAGTTGACACGAGGACTTTTAAAAATAGAAAGAAATGCGGCAATATATACAAAAAATAAATTTATTCCATACCCTTTTCAAGCAAATCTTTATTATCTTGACTATAAAACAAAGAAAGAATGCGTTGACGGTGTAATTAGGAGAAAGGACGTCCAAATTTCAACGTCAATGCCTTTTTTAAGCTGGTCGGAAGCTATGTTTGGATCGGGAATAACAAAGCATTTTATGAAGCTGTATAATCAAAAACTATGGGATTATGATTTAAACAAAATGACTGCGGAGTGGACAGGCGAATTTGTTCCAAAGCCTGATGCAAAAAGTATAGTAAAGACTGCATACTTAAAAAATAAAAAGATATACGGCTACAATAGCATATTTTACTATCCTAAACTTAGTGGCTGCGGAGCGTTAATAGATGGTCTTACGAAAAATGTAAAAGTTAATTTAAATTCTAAAACACAAAAAATAGACGTAAAAAATAAAATTGTTTTGTGTTCTTATGGGAAGGTTTACAAATACAATAAAATTGTTTCAACTCAAGCTTTACCAGAACTTTTAAATCAAATAACAAATTTGCCCTCAAATGTTAAAAGTGCGGTAAAAAATCTCTTATCAAATTCTGTAAGGTGCGTTAATATAGGTGTAAAATCAGAAAAAGGTATTCCGAAAAAGCTTAAAGACAAACATTGGATATATTTCCCAGAATCTCGATTCTCTTTTTACAGAGCTGGTATTTATTCAAATGTTAACGCTACAACTGTGCCAAAAGGAAGCTACAGTTTTTACGTTGAATTTTCTTCATTAAATGAAAATTATAAAAATGTTGAAAATTTGTTAGATGATTTTAAAAATCTCGGATTTATAAGAAAAAGGGACAAAGTAACAGCTGTAAATATTATAGATATTCCTTATGCTTATGTGATTTTTGACGATAAAAGAAAAAAATCTCTTCAAATTATAAAAGAGTTTTTAAAAGAATGCGGGATTTTTTCAATAGGCAGGTACGGAGCTTGGGAATATTCTTTTATTGAAAAGAATATGATGGATGCAAAAGCTTTAGCAGATATGTTAAATAAAGAATAATTGACCTTTCATTGTGCGTATAGATCAATTATAAATTAATAAAACAAGGTGTTTAAAATTTTTTATTTCTGAATATTTGTAAACTTTGCAGGTTTCAAATGGATTGGATAAAAGATTTTAAGGATAATAACCAAAAGTTAATAATATTAGCTTAAACTTGCATATAAATGTCAAAAATTCAATATATAATAAAAAGACTCCAAAATTTAATTGGAGTCTTAATTATTTTATTTATGATAGCGGTTATTTATTAATTGTACTTAATACTTAAACACTGGGGCTTTTTCATATTAAAGAATATCGTCCTCATCGTCTGACATTAAAATTTGACCTTCTGCATCAAAAAGTCTCAACTCATCATAAGTATGACCCCAAAAGTCTTGCCGTAGGTTAGCCGCAATTTGACGAGCTAATATGGTCCTTCGCCACCCTCTTAAAAAAGCCTCAGTCTCTGCCTGCTCTTGCCTTAGCTGTTCTGCTATAACATCTGGGTCTGGCGGACATGCCTCATTTACATTCACTTCATAAACTGGTCCCGCAAAGCTCAATTCTGGGAAATAACTCACCAATAAACATAGCATTCTATCTTTTTTTCAATCCAATCTTCTGCAAATATTACCAAATCGATGAAAACCCCAGTGTCTTCTTTTAATCTAGCGTTATGTCTCCAAGCTCTTGATTTGAAGTAGAACTTAAGTTTGGAAGATTAGAATAACTTAAAATTTTTAATATTATACTTTTTTTAAACAGTGATGAATGTTAAACTTGTAAAATTTTATAGAAATATGCATTTAAATTATTTGTTGTAAAATACCAATTTAAAAATACGCAGATGAGCCCATGTTAGTTTTCCAAAAATTCATCTACCTGAAGCTGCCAGACAATCAGTGCAATGATTATGAGGATTTTTGTTCGATTCTTCTCCAACAGAATTTCTTGAGCACAATATTAAAGTTCCATTTTCATCTTCAAATACTATTTTGCATCTACCATAATATCCTTTTGAAAAATGATGTTTGTGGTTACAATGATGCCCAGGATACTTATGGTTGCAGTGATGCTCATTATGTCTATGATCACTATGATACCCATGATGCCTATTATGACCTCATAAGCATGCATGTGACGATGTTGCAATAAACAAAAATGTTGACATTAAAGCTACTCCAAGCAAAGTTTTCATTTTATTTTTTATATTAATAGTATACTTATTTTGGAGAGTTCAATTATAAAATTTTATAAAAATATATAATGTCCATGATAATAATTGTAATAGTATTATTTGTGCAAGTAAATATATAATTACCCTACATTTTATTGACAATAAATTGAAAAAATACTATAAGAACATAAGGCATATAAACTTATTTAAAGGTTTATATGCCTATTATAGTAGTAAATAAAATTGTAAAAAAGAGGTTTGTAGCTTTATGAAAGCATTGGTGGTCAATTGTGGTTCGTCGTCTGTTAAATATACTTTGTTTGAGCTGGAAAATGAGAAAAAAATGGCGTGGGGATTGATTGAGTGCGTAGGTCTTCCCGAGGCTTTTTATAAAAGAGAGAGTATAAACAGCGAAGAAAAAAAAGAAGCTGTAAAAGTTGCAAATCATACGGAAGCTGTAGAATTGATAATCAAAGAATTATTAAATAAAAATAATGCTACGATTTCAGATGTCAGCGAAATAGCCGTTATAGGACACAGAATAGTCCATGGCGGAGACAAGTTCTCAGAATCTGTTTTAGTTACGGATAAAGTAAAAGAAGAATTAAAGGAATGTTTTTCAATAGCACCTTTACATACTCCAGCTCATTATGCTGGCATATTTGCTGTTGAAAAGATGCTTCCAGGCATACCGTCTGTTTTGGTTTTTGATACGGCTTTCCATCAAACCATGCCTGATTATGCGTATATGTACGCTCTTCCTTACGAGTTTTATGAAAAAGATCATATAAGAAGATACGGTTTCCATGGAACTTCTCACAAATATGTTTCCCAGAGAGCAGCAGTTTTGCTTGGAAAACCGCTGAGCGAGTTAAAATTGATAACTGCCCATCTTGGAAATGGCAGCAGTATAACTGCAATAGAAAATGGAAAAGTTATAGATACGTCAATGGGTTTTACGCCTTTACAGGGCGTTGTTATGGGGACAAGATGTGGCGATATAGACCCTGCCATAATAGCTTACCTTATAGAACAATACCCTCACTACAAAGACGCTAAAGCTCTGAACGATTTAATGAATAAAAAAAGCGGATTGGCAGGAGTGTCGGGTCTTTCAGCCGATATGAGAGATATTCTTAAAGCAGTTTCGGAAGGTAACAAAAAAGCGCAGCTTGCTTTTAACATGCTCATTTATAGTATAAAAAAATATATAAGCGCTTATTATGGCATATTAAATGGCGCTGACGCTTTGATATTTACTGCAGGAATAGGGGAAAATTCTGCTCCTGTGAGAGAGTCTATTTGCAAAAATTTAAGCGTGTTGGGAATTGAAATAGACGTTGAAAAAAATAAAGAACGTTCAGGCGAAGAAAGGTTTATATCTACAAAGAATTCTAAACTAAAAGTTTTGGTTATTCCTACAAATGAAGAATTGGTGATAGCAAGAGAGTCGCGCAAAGTTATAGAAAATAATAAGTAAATAATTGACAAGAGGCAGCCGAACATATTAAAATGGTTGGAATTTCAATGAGAGAATTAATAGTAAGTTTATCTGATTTTTTGAAAACGGATACGGTTGAAGTTGAAAATCATAAATATAAAGGCGATATAGGGGTAAAGGCTCAAATTGTTATTTCTTTCAGGGCTTTGAAGTCTTCTAAAGAATCCATATACATAAACGGAACTATAAAAGGTTTTGTTGAGCTTGAGTGTTCTCGTTGTCTTGACCTATATAAACATCAGATTGAAATTCCTATAAATACCGATATTGAGACAGAAAATGGGCAGATTGATGTTAGCGAAGAAATCCGCCAATTATTATTGCTTGAAATGCCCATGAAGCCTGTGTGCAGTGAAGATTGTCTTGGAATATGTAAAGTTTGCGGAAAACATAATAAAAAGAACGATTCTTGTGGTTGCTGTGATGGTTTTGACGAATCAGTGAAAGAAAGATGGAAAGAATTGTTAAATAACAAGCGGAGGAAATAGAAAGATGCCAAATCCAAAAAGAAAACATACCACTCATCGTAGGGATTGCAGGAGATCAGCAAATTCAAAATTAGACGCTCCGAACGCAAGTAAATGCTCAAATTGCGGAGCGGCAAAAATGCCTCATAAAGTATGTCCTGAGTGTGGTTTTTATAATGGGAAACTTATAGTCGCTAAAAAAGTGAAGAAAGCCGAACAAGAACAAGCTCAACAAGAGGTTGAGAAATAATGATAATTGCACTTGACGCAATGGGTGGCGATTTTGCTCCAATTTCTACAGTTGAGGGTGCAATTTTAGCGGCAAAGGAATCAGAATACAAAGTTTTGCTTGTCGGTCCTGAGAAACTTTTAGCTGAGGAAATATCAAAGTATGCTAAACGTTATAACGTTAAGTCCCTTGACATAGAAATAGTCAATGCGACACAAATTGTTTCTATGGATGATCACCCTGTTAAAGCTGTGCGTCAAAAAAAGGATTCGTCTTTGTCTGTTTGCGCAAAACTTGTTGCTGACGGCAAAGCCGATGCTTTTATTTCTATGGGCAATTCCGGAGCGGTTATGGCGGCTGCATTATTCTACTTGAAGAGAATAGACGGCGTGTTGAGACCTGCTATTTCAACAACTTTTCCTACCATAGACGGACATTGCATAATTGCTGATATGGGCGCTAACGTTGATTGCAAACCCGAACATCTTCTCCAATTTGGAATAATGGCAAGTTCGTTTTATGAAAAGATTACGGGTGTTAAAAGACCAAGAGTAGGACTTGTTTCAATTGGCGAAGAAGATACTAAAGGCAATGAGCTTACTTTAGCCGCATTTGAACTTCTCAAAAAAGCCGACATTAACTTTGTTGGCAATGTTGAGGGTAGAGATATTCCCAAATCAAAAGCCGACGTAATAATATGTGACGGTTTTGTGGGAAATATTATATTAAAATTCGGCGAAGGTCTTGCGGAAGTTCTTTTAAAACTTATTAGAGTATCGCTTAAGAGACATCCTATAACTTGGGCATCTCTTCCTTTTTTATGGTTTGCCATAAAGGATTTAAGAAAAAAAGTAGATTACAATGAAGTGGGGGGAGCTCCTCTTTTGGGGGTGGACGGTGTTTGCATAGTCGGACACGGAGCTTCTAATTGTAGAGCTGTAAAAAACGCTATTTTTACAGGTGCAAAAGCCGCCGAGCATAATCTTATCAAAGATATAAGGGAAGCTATAGCAAAATCAAAAATAGACTGATATTAAAGGTCATGTAATAAATGAACAAAAAAATTGGCGTAAAGATTTTAGGTACTGGCTCATATTTCCCCAAAAAAGTTCTTACTAACACCGATTTAGAAAAGATGGTTGATACTTCTGATGAGTGGATACGCACAAGAACTGGAATTAAAGAGAGACGAATTTCCGAAAAAAATGAAACTACTTCAGATCTTGCTTATTTAGCTTCTTTGGAAGCTTTAAAATCTTCAAATATTTCTCCAGAACAAATAGATTTAATACTTGTAGCTACAATTACACCTGATATGTTTTTTCCATCTACAGCATGTTTCTTGCAGAAAAAACTAGGACTTAATTTTGTTCCAGTTTTTGATTTGTCTGCAGCTTGTAGTGGTTTTATTTATGGTATTGCAACGGCAAGAGCGTTTATAGAGTCAGGTTTATATAAGACTGTTTTATTAGTTGGTGCAGAAAGTCTCTCTAAAATTACGGATTGGACTGATAGAAATACCTGTGTATTGTTTGGAGATGGGGCTGGTGCAATGCTATTATCGGCTTCGGAAGAAAATGATAATATTTTGTCAACATATTTAGGCGCAGATGGAGCTTATTCAGAGTTACTTTTTATACCTGGAGGAGGTTCTGCTAATCCTGCTACTGTAGAGACTGTTAATCAAAAGCTTCATACAATGAAAATGCAAGGCAAAGACGTTTTTAAAGCAGCTGTACCGAAGATGGCTTTAGCTGCGCGGAAAGCTCTTGAACTTTCAGGCAAAAAATTAGAGAATATAAATCTTTTTATTCCTCACCAAGCAAATATGAGAATAATTGAAGCTGTAGCTAAAAAACTTGATATTTCAATGGACAGAGTTTTTGTAAATATACACAAAACAGGAAATATTTCGTCGGCTACTACTATAACGGCTTTAGATGAAGCTATAAAAACAGGTAGAGTCAAAAGCGGAGATCTAGTTGAAATGGTTGCGTTTGGCGGCGGATTTACTTGGGGTGCTTCTGTAGTTAGAATTTAAGATTTTAGAATTTTAGAGGAATATAATGTTAAAAATAGCGTTAATGTTTCCCGGACAAGGCTCTCAAAGTGTGGGAATGGGAAAAGATCTTTACGAAAAATATCCGAAAGCCAAAGAAATAATAGATTTAGCTGGCGATGAGCTTAAAAAAATTATTTTTGAAGGACCTCAAGAAACTTTGACTCTTACAAAGTATGCTCAGCCTGCGATTTTTACTGTAAGTATGGCGGCTTTTGAAGTTTTTAAAGAGATCTATGATTTTGAAAACGTTGAACTTGTTGCCGCCGGTCATTCTTTAGGCGAATATTCGGCTTTATGCGCTGCAGGATTCTTTGACTTTAAAGAGGGTTTATCAATGGTAAAAGCCAGAGGCGAATTCATACAGAAAGCTTCTGAGGTACATCCTGGTACTATGGCTGCAATCATTGGGCTTGATTCGTCTGTTGTTGAAGATATATGCAGACAAGCCTCAATAGATGGAGTGTGCGAAGCTGTAAATTTTAATGCTCACGGTCAAATTGTTATAGCTGGCGTTACTATGGCAATAAACAAAGCTGTGGAGCTTGCATCTGCTGCAGGTGCTACAAAAACAGTAGTTTTAAACGTTTCAGGACCTTTCCACTCGTCTCTTATGTCTTCTGCTGCAGATAATATGGCAAAAGAATTAGAGAAATACAATTTTAATATTCCAAAATTTAGTGTGTGTACCAATTGCGATGCTTCTTTAACTACAGACGTATCAAGAGTAAAAGAAAAGCTTGTCAAACAAATTAAATCTTCAGTAAAATGGGACGAAAGTGTGAAGACTATAATTTCTTTAGGCTTTGATAGGTTTATAGAAATCGGACCCGGAAGAGTTTTATCAGGACTTTTGAGAAGAATAGACAAATCAAAAAAGGCGTTAAATATAGACAATTGCACAAGTTTAGAAAAGACGTTGGAGGAATTGAATAAATGAGACTTCAAGGGAAGACAGCGATTATTACAGGTTCCGCTCAGGGAATAGGCAGGGCAATATGTGAGCTTTTTGCGTCTGAAGGAGCGCAAGTTGTAATTTCTGATATAAATGCGGAGCAGTCTCAAAAAACTGCAGATGAAATAAAATTAAAGTATAGCGTTGAAACTGTGGCTGTGGCGGCAAACGTAGCCAAGTTGAAAGACTGCGAATTATTGGTAAAATCCTCTCTTGACAAATTTTCCAAAATAGATATACTAGTCAATAATGCAGGCATAACTAAAGATAACCTCGTCTTGAGAATGAGCGAAGCCGAGTGGGATGCAGTTATAGCAGTTAATTTGAAAGGAGTATTTAATTGTATAAAAGCTGCAAGCAAACCTATGCTTAAAGCAAGGCAAGGAAGAATAATAAACATAGCCTCTGTTGTTGGACAGATGGGCAACGCTGGACAGATAAATTATTCTGCTTCAAAAGGTGGGGTTATAGCTATAACGAAAACTTGCGCCAGAGAATTTGCTTCAAGAAACATTTTAGTGAACGCTATTGCTCCCGGGTTTATACGTACAGCTATGACTGACAAGTTAACTCAAGGACAAAAAGATGCGTTGGCTGTAAATATACCGTTGGCAAGACTTGGAGGGGCTGAGGACATAGCTAAGTCTGCGTTATTTTTCGCAAGCGATGATTCGTCTTACATAACAGGACACGTTATGGCAGTTAATGGCGGAGTGTATATGTAATTTAGTATGCTTTGCGTATTGAATGGTTGTTGAAGATAAATACTTAAAGATAAAAAGGGGGAAGTACAAATGGCAGATTTAGAAGCTAGAGTAAAAGAAATTATTGTTGAGCAGTTGGGCGTAGATCCCGCTGAAGTGGTGGTAGGAGCATCTTTTGTTAACGATTTGGGAGCAGATTCTTTGGATACAGTGGAGCTTGTTATGGCTTTTGAAGAAGAATTCGGTATTGAAATTCCAGATGAAGAAGCTGAAAAGATTCAAACCGTAGGAAGCGCAGTTGAATATATTAAGGCGCATGCTACAAAATAATACAAGGCATAAAAATGAAAAAGAGAATAGTCATAACTGGCGTTGGTGTTGTTACACCTATAGGAATAGGTAACGCTGAGTTTACTAAAGCTTTGAAAGAAGGTAAGTCTGGCGTCTATAATATAGAGACTTTTGATACAAGCGCCTACAGCACACGGTTTGCTGCTATTGTAAAAGACTTTAATCCTGAACAGTTTATTGAGAAGAAAAAAATAAAAAAGATGGCTAAGTTTACACAGTTTGGCTTTGCAGCTGCGAAAATGGCTGTTGAAGATTCAGGTCTTGATCTTTCTAAAGAAGATTTATCAAGAATTGGAGTAATAACAGGTACGGGTATAGGCGGTTTAGATGTAATTGAGGAAGAAGAACAGGTTCTTTTATCAAAAGGTCCTAGAAGGGTGAGTCCTTTCCTTATACCTATGATAATTACGAACATGCTTCCCGGTGAGATTGCGATCAACTATGGTTTTACCGGACCTAATTATGCAGTTACCAGCGCTTGTGCCTCTTCAAATAACGCTATAGGAGATGCTTTAAGGCTTCTTCGCAGCGGTGATGCTGATGTTATAGTTTCTGGGGGGTCTGAAGGAGCGATTGTTCCTTTGGGACTTGCTGGATTTTGTTCAATAAAAGCTCTTTCCCAGAGAAACGAAGATCCTCAAAAAGCCTCTAGACCTTTTGATAAAAACCGCGACGGTTTTGTTATGGGCGAAGGGGCAGGTATAGTTGTTCTTGAGACTCTTGAGCATGCTTTAAACAGAGGTGCTAGAATATATGCAGAACTTGCGGGTTATGGTGCTTCTGATGATGCTTATCACATTACAGCTCCGGACCCGGAAGGAAAAGCTGCTATTCTAGCGATGGAGAAAGCCATAGCTGATGCTGATGTATCAAAAGATGAAATTGATTATATCAATGCGCATGGAACTTCCACTGTATTGAATGACAAAACCGAAACTCTTGCAATAAAAAATGTTTTCGCAGATAAGGCATACAAAATACCTATTTCATCTACTAAATCTATGACAGGACATCTTTTAGGTGGGGCTGCTGTGGTTGAACTTGCAGCGATTGTTTTTGGTATGCAGGATGATTTTATACCTCCTACCATAAATTACGAAACTCCAGATCCAGATTGCGATTTGGACTATGTGCCAAATAAAATGAGAAAGCAGCAGATAACTTGTGCTCTTTCAAATTCGCTAGGATTTGGCGGTCATAATGCGACAATAGTAATAAAGAAATATGCTAAGTAAAGACTATGAAAAACTTCAAGAGGTTATTGAATACAAATTCAATAATCTTGAAGTTTTAAGAACTGCTTTAACGCATAAGTCTTATGCAGCCGAATACGGCGGTAAGAAGAGTTATAATGAACGTATGGAGTTTCTTGGCGATAGTATTTTATCGGCTGTTATAGTGGAAACTTTGTATTTAATATATCCGAGCGAAAGCGAAGGAAAGTTATCTCAGTTAAAAGCCCAAATTGTTTCTGCGTCTAATTTAAGTATTTGGGCAAAAGAAATAAATTTGGGCGATTATATTTTTTTAGGTAAAAGTGAAGACGTATTTGAAGCGAGAAAAAGGGAAAGCCTTTTGTGCGATGTATTTGAAGCTGTTGTGGGAGCGGTATATTTAGACGGTGGTTTTGAGAATGCAAAAAAATTTGTTTTAAAATTTTTAAATACTCAGAAAGAAATAATTATAACTGATTATAAAAGCCGTCTTCAAGAACTAGCTCAATCAGTTTATAAAGAGCTTCCTGAATATAAGATAATAAAAGAATTCGGACCTGACCATAACAAGAAATTTGAAGCAGCTGTTTATGTAAATAGAAGGCTTTTGGGTAGGGGCATTGGAAGTTCTAAAAAAGAAGCCCAACAATCTGCAGCTAAACAAGCAATGAAAAACATAAAGTAATCTATCGACGTAAGCAATGTTAGATGCTAGCAGTGTTTGCGCCTATAGATTCGCAGTAAACTAATAGAGGGGTTATATATGGTAATGGACTATATGTTGTCTGAAGAAGAAAAGATGATGGTTGAGACCGCAAGAACTATTGCGATTGAAAAAATGAAGCCTGTTAGAGAACATTATGATGAAAAAGAAGAGCTTCCATGGGAGATTGTAAAAGAATTTGCCCAAGCTGATTTATGCGGAGTATATATTCCCGAAGAGTATGGTGGTTTCGGAAAAGGTATAATGGGATTGGTTCTTGTAGTTGAAGAGCTTTGCAAAGTTGATAGCGCAATAGCGTTATCTCTTGCTGCTACAGCGCTTGGAACTCTTCCTATTCTTATAGCTGGAAATGAAGATCAAAAGAAAAAATATTTGCCAGATATTGCTTCGGGTAAAAAACTTGCGGCTTTTGGTTTGACTGAAGCTAATGCAGGTTCTGATGCGACTGGAATGACAACTACGGCTGTAAAAGATGGCGATTATTATGTATTGAACGGAACGAAGTGCTTTATAACAAACGGTGGCGATGCTGAAACATATACAATTTTTGCTAAGACAAATTCTGCTAGAGGAGCAAGAGGAATTTCTTGCTTTATAGTTGAAAAAGGAATCCCTGGGTTTGAATTTGGTAAAAAAGAAAAGAAAATGGGTATAAAAGCTTCTTCCACTAGAGAGCTTATATTTAACAATTGCAGAGTACATAAAGATCAGCTTTTAGGTAAAGAAGGACACGGTTTGATGATAGTTCAGGCGACATTAGATAATTCTCGTCCTGGTGTAGCTGCTCAGGCTTTGGGTATAGCTGCTGGCGCATTGGACGAATCTGTAGATTACGCAAGGAAAAGAGTGCAGTTTGGTCAACCTATAGCCTCTTTTCAGGGGATACAGCACATGCTTGCTGATATGGCTACAGAAGTTGAAGCTGCAAGAGCTTTGCTTTATGCTTCAGCTAGAATGATAGACGCAGGAATAGAAAAACGTACCAGCAAAGAATCTGCAATGGCTAAACTTTTCTGCTCTGAAGTAGCTATGAAGGTTACAACTAATGCTGTACAAATATTAGGCGGATATGGATATTCAAGAGAATATCCCGTTGAAAAAATGATGAGAGATGCAAAAATAACGACACTTTATGAAGGAACGAGTCAGATTCAGAAAAATGAAATTGCCCTTAATCTTATAAAGGAATCTGCTGCTAAAGCTAAGTAGGCAATGATAAATCTTTGAATAAATCATAAAGTGGAATAAAGGCAAAGTAGTTTTATTTGTCGTAATTCCACTTTTGTGTTTTTAAGAAGCAAGAAATATAAAGAGGGAAAAAATGAATATAATCGTTTGCATTAAGCAAGTGCCTAATACTACGAACGTTCAAATTGATCATGAAACAGGTAGATTAAAGAGAGATGGATTGGAATCTATAATAAATCCTTTTGACGAGTATGCCATAGAAGAAGGCGTAAGAATAAAGGAGAGAGTCGGAGGAAAAGTAACTGTTATTACTATGGGACCTCCTCAAGCTGAAGCTGTTTTAAGAGAAGCTATAGCAAAAGGGGCAGACGAAGGCGTTTTGCTAAGTGATAGAGCTTTTGGTGGAGCTGACACTTTGGCTACTTCTTATGCTTTATCAACAGCTGTAAGATTTTTAGGAAAATTTGATATAGTTATTTGTGGTAAACAAGCTTCAGATGGGGATACCGCTCAAGTCGGGCCAGGAATTGCGGAAATGTTGGATATTCCACACGTTGCTTACGTTAAAAAAGTAGAATCAGTTGACGATAAAACCATAAAGGTTGAGAGAATGATGGAAGACGGTTACGATTTGATAGAAAGTTCGCTTCCTGTTCTTTTGACTGTAGTTAAAGAAATAAATAACCCAAGAGTAGCGTCATTGAAAGGCAAAATGGTGGCAAAAAAAGCTGTTATTAAAGTTTTGGATGCTGCGGCAATCGGCGCTGATGTCAAAAAGACGGGTCTTAACGGATCTCCGACACAGGTTATGAAGATATTTACCCCTCCGCAAAGAACGGGTGGAGAAAAGTTTACTGGTGAACCTAATAAAGTTGCTGTTGCTTTGGTAAAGAGGTTGTCGGACCTAAGCCTTATATAAAGAGAGAATTTATTTTTAGAGTTTAGAGTAAAGTTTTCTTAGAACGGAGACTTATAAATGGCAAATAGTATAAAAGTATTAAACGATAAATGTGTTGGCTGCGGACAGTGCGCAGGGGCATGTCCTTTTGGTGCTATTTCAATGGTTGAAAGACCTGAACATCCAAAAAAGTTTAAGTTAGTTGTTATAGATTTGAATAAATGTACTTATTGCGGAACCTGTTTTCAAACTTGCAAGTTTAACTCTATAGAGATTAAGAAAGACGCTCCTCAAGCTGGCGTTGATAAAAGCGAATATAAAGGTGTGTGGGTTTATGCTGAACAAAGGCATGGAGAAATCGCTGGTGTTGTGTATGAACTTTTAAATGAAGGAAAGAGACTTTCCAAACAATTAGGAACGACTCTAAGTGCTGTTTTAATCGGCGATAACATAAAATCAAAAGTTCAGGATTTAATAAGTAGAGGAGCGGATAAAGTTTACGTTTGTGACGATCCTGTTTTTATTGAATTTCAGGATGATACTTATACCAGCATATTGACTCAGCTTATAAAGAAAGAAAAACCAGAAATTATTTTGATGGGTGCTACAAATATAGGACGTTCTTTTGCTTCAAGAGTGGCGGCAAGAATACATACTGGTCTTACTGCAGATTGTACATCTTTGGAAATTGATCTAGGAACAAGAAATCTTCAACAGACGAGACCTGCCTTTGGTGGAAACATTATGGCTACTATTTTAACGACAGGTCATCGCCCGCAGATGTGTACAGTAAGGCACAAAGTTTTCAAAGAGGCAAAAGTTGAAGAAGGGCAAAAAGGCGAGATTGTTGATTACAAAATTGATGTTGCAACTTTAGTAAACAGGACAAAGTTTTTAGGATTTATAGAAGACGAAAGCTCTAGTGTTAATATAGGCGATGCTGATATTATTGTAGCTGGAGGAAGAGGACTTGGTAAATCTGAAGGATTTAAACTTCTTAAAGATTTGGCTGAACTTCTTGGTGGAGCAGTAGGTGCTTCAAGAGCAGCTGTAGATTCTGAGTGGATACCGTACTCACACCAAATAGGTCAAACAGGCAAGACTGTTGCGCCGAAGGTTTACATAGCGTGTGGAATATCTGGTCAAATACAGCACACTGTCGGTATGAATTCTTCGGATATTATAATAGCGATAAACAAAGATGCATCTTGTCCTATGATGCAGACTGCGACTTACGCTCTGGAAGGTGATTTGTATGAAATAATTCCTAACATAATAAGAGAGATAAAGTCTATAAGGTGCAACTAAGTATTTATTAACTATTTTTTGTTTTCATATTTTGGTTTGTGTGAGGTATAATCTGGAGTCGTTTTAAAAGTAAAGATAGTTTTTGTGGGTAAACCAATGGGAGATTTAAAATGCCGAAAAAAACAATGGACGTTAGACTGGATCATGATAAAAAACAGACATTAGTAGTGGATACTCCTAAAGCTCTTAATACTCTTTTGGAGCATGTGAAAAAAGCGCAGGAAATTTATTCAAATTTTACTCAAGATCAGGTTGACGAAATTTTCAAAGCCGCAGCTATTGCGGCTAATCAAGCAAGAATTCCTCTAGCAAAAATGGCAGTTGAAGAAACTGGCATGGGAATAGTTGAAGATAAAGTTATAAAAAATCATTTTGCTTCTGAATATATTTACAACAAACATAAAGATGCCCACACTTGCGGATTAATAAGCGAAGACAAAGTCAACGGAATTAAAATAGTTGCCGATCCTATTGGAATTATCGCAGGCGTAGTGCCGACTACAAATCCTACTTCTACTGCAATATTTAAATCTTTAATAGCTTTGAAGACGAGAAATGGAATTATTTTTTCTCCTCATCCTAGAGCGAAAAAGTCTACGATAGCTGCAGCTAGAATTATTCTTGAGGCTGCTGTTAAAGCAGGTGCGCCTGAGCATATAATAGGTTGGATAGACGTTCCGTCATTGGAACTTACAAATTTACTCATGACTCACAAAGATATAGCTACAATACTTGCTACAGGTGGTCCAGGAATGGTCAAAGCGGCTTATTCTTCTGGTAAACCTGCTTTAGGTGTAGGTGCTGGAAACACGCCTGCAATTATTGACGAAACAGCAAATGTTCAGATGGCAGTATCTTCAATCCTTATGTCAAAAACTTTTGACAACGGCATGATTTGCGCTTCAGAACAGTCAATAATAATCGTTAAAGAAATTTACGACACTGTTATAAAAGAATTAATGCTTCGCGGAACTTACATACTGAAAAAACAAGAAAGATATAAAGTTGCAAAAACCATAATTATTGATGGGAAGCTTAACGCAGCTATTGTGGGGCAGCCAGCTTATAAAATAGCCGAAATGGCTGGTGTAAAAGTTCCAAGAGATACTAAAGTTATTGCGGGCGAAGTCAGTGAAATCTCTTTGGAAGAAGAATTTGCTCACGAAAAGTTATCACCTGTAATTGCTATATGTAAAGCTGATAATTTTGAAGATGCGGTAGAAAAGGCTTATCAGCTTGTAGAGCTTGGCGGCGCAGGACATACATCGGTTCTATATACAGACGAAAGAAAACAAGAAAGAATAACTTATTTTGCTAAAAAACTTCATACTGGACGCATTTTGATTAACACTCCGTCATCTCAAGGCGGAATAGGAGATTTGTTTAACTTTAAACTTGAACCATCATTAACACTTGGTTGCGGTTCATGGGGAGGAAATGCTGTGAGCGAAAACGTTGGTGTAAAGCACTTGTTGAACTATAAGACTGTGGCTGAGAGACGTGAGAATATGTTGTGGTTTAGAGTTCCTCCAAAAATTTATTTTAAAAGAGGCGCTACTGATTTAGCGTTGCGCGAGCTTGAAGGCAAAAAACGTGCATTTATAGTTACGGACAGATTTCTTTTCAACTCAGGAGCTATTTACAATATAACTAAGGTTTTAGAAGAGATAAACATTGACTATCAAATATTCTTTGACGTCAAGCCTGATCCTACTGTATCAACGATAAATGAAGCGTTGGCTATGCTTAGAACTTACGAGCCTGACATTATTATAGCTTTTGGCGGCGGCTCTCCTATAGATGCGGCTAAGATTATGTGGTTGATGTATGAAAATCCCGGTACAGATTTTAAGGACGTAGCTATGCGTTTTATGGACATAAGAAAGAGAATTTGCAAGATTCCAGAACTTGGAACGAAAGCACAGCTAATAGCTATACCAACTACATCGGGAACAGGATCTGAAGTTACTCCATTTGCTGTGATTACGGAAGATTCAACTCATATAAAATATCCTATAGCTGATTATGCTTTAACGCCAAATATGGCTATTATTGATCCGAATTTTGTGGACTCAATGCCTAAGGGACTTTGTGCTGCTTCGGGAATAGACGCTTTAACTCATGCTGTAGAAGCTTACGTTTCTGTACTTGCAACAAACTTTACAAATTCCCCTGCATTGGAAGCCGTTAAACTTGTGTTTAGGTATTTGCCTCGTTCTTTTCAAAAGGGCGCTGACGATCCAATAGCAAGAGAAAAAATGCACTATGCTTCTACGTTGGCTGGTATGGCTTTTGCAAACGCATTTTTGGGATTGTCTCACTCGTTAGCTCACAAACTAGGTGCGGCTTTTAACATCCCCCACGGAATTGCAAACGCATTGGTTATCAATCAGATTATAAGATACAATGCTACTGATAAGCCGAGAAAACAGGCAATATTCCCTCAATATAAATTTCCAAATGCAAAAACAAAGTATGGGCAGATTGCTGATAATTTAGATCTTGGTGGAAAGAATGACGACGAAAAAGTAGAGCTGTTGATTAAATCCATAACGCAGCTTAAAAAAGATATTCAGATACCTCTTTCAATAAAAGAAATGGGTATTTCTGAAAAAGATTTCAACGCCAAGCTTGAAACACTAGTTGAACAGGCATTTGACGACCAGTGTACTGGAGCAAACCCTGTGTACCCTTTAATGGATGATATCAGAGAAGTTTTCATAAAGGCTTATAACGGTGAAATATAATAATTAAAGCAGGAAAGAATGAACAGCAAAAATCAGGAAATAGGTTTAAAAAAAGAAGTATTAGAAAAAATAATAAAAGCGTTCTTCTCAGATAATTTTGAAGAGACTACTCGTCGTATCCCTTTGAGCATGCGTCCTAAGGGATACGAGGTTCTTTATAGGTGCTGTATTTATAAAGAAAGGGCAATTTTAAGAGATAGAGTTATAGCAGGGCTTGGATTCTCTATTGAAGATGACGATGAAGCAATTGATTTGTCTAAATATGCAAAAAAAGCACTTGAACGCGAACATCTTGACGACAAGCCCCTTACTCTTATTGAAACGGCGTGCCAAGGTTGTGTTCCTAACAGAATTTATGTTACGGACGTATGCCAAGGATGCGTGGCAAGGCCATGTGAAGCTACATGCAAATTTGGTGCTGTAAGCATTGTAAATGGCAGGTCTAAGATAGATCCCGCTAAATGTAAAAACTGTAAAATGTGCATACCAGCGTGTCCCTATAACGCTATAGTGAAAATAGCGGTTCCTTGCGAGGACTCTTGTCCTGTAGATGCTATCAAAAAGAACGAAAATGGCACAGCTAAAATAGATTACAATGTTTGTATATCCTGCGGTAAATGCATGATGGCATGTCCTTTTGGAGCCGTTAACGAGAAAAGTCAAATAGTTGATGTTTTGAAAAATATTAAGATTGACAGGAAAGTTGTCGCTATGGTTGCGCCGTCTATTGTAGGTCAGTTTCAAGGTTCAGTGTATCAGTTAAAAGCGGCTTTGAAAAAGGCAGGCTTTTACGATGCATACGAAGTTGCCGAAGGAGCCGATATTACTACTAGAAACGAAGCTCTTGAATTTGTGGAACGCATGGAATCTGGCGAATCTTTTATGACGACCTCATGCTGCACTGGTTATAATCAGTTTATAAAAAAGCATCTGCCCGAAGTAAAAGAGTTTGTGTCAACTACAAAAACGCCTATGTATTATATAGCTCAAAAAGTTAAAGCTGAACACCCAGAATACGTTACTGTTTTTATAAGTCCTTGCGTTGCAAAAAAAAGCGAAGCCTGTGATAATGAAAATGTTAATTACGTTATAAATTATGAAGAACTTGCAGCTTTGTTTTCAGCTAAAGGTATTAAAGTTCAAGATTGCGTTGAAGAGAAATTTGAGATTGAAAGCTCAAAGCAGGGACGAAATTTCGGAGTTACAGGCGGAGTTGCAGGAGCTGTGGCAAAACTTTTAGAAGATAAAAAAGATTTTGCAAAACCTTACGTTATTAATGGCTTAAATAAAGAAACAATAAAGCATTTAAAGAAGATGGTTAAAGATAAAAAATGTCTTGAAGGCAATTTAGTGGAAGTAATGGGCTGCGAAGGCGGTTGTATAGGTGGAAATGCCACTATTTGTGCCCCTAGAATAGTTCAAAAAGCTATAAAGACATTGTACGATCAAAGCAAAGATATAGAAAAAAAGTAATTTCTATTTTATAAAGCCACGCAGAAAACTGCGTGGCTTTTTTCTGTAAATTCTGAGTTTCATCAAATAGCAAAAAGTCAGGATATTGTATAGTTGATAAAATAAAAGGTGAACATATGTCTAAAATTTTACTTACAGGGGCGAACGGATTTGTTGGAAGCCATATTGCCGAGGCATTAATAGAAGCTAATCATAAAGTTACATGTACTATAAGGCAAACGTCAAATTTAAAGTGGATTGAAGATCTCCCTCTTGAATACAAATACGGCGATTTAGGCAATAAAAAATTCTTACAAGAAATTGTAGAAGATGTAGATGTTGTTATACATTGCGCAGGAGTTGTCCGCGCTATGACTAAAGAAGATTATTTTAAAGAGAATATAGAAAATACAAAAAGTCTTTGCGAAGCGATTTTAAGAAATAATTCTAATTTAAAAAAGTTTGTTTTTATTTCTTCGCAAGCTGCAATGGGAGCATCACCTATAGGAATTATCAGGAAAGTTACAGATGTTCCAGAACCTGTTTCTGACTATGGTTTAAGCAAAATAGAAACAGAGAAAGCCGTAAGAGAAGTGCTTTATGGAAAAGTTCCATACACTATTTTTCGTCCTGCAAGTATTTATGGTCCTAGAGACAACGATATATTTATATTTTTTAATCTAATACATAAGCATTTAAGACCTGTAACTACTAAGAAAAGATTTTTACAGTTAGTTTATGTTAAAGATGTTGCAAAGTCTGTATTGTTATGTCTTGAAAATAGAAAAAGTGACAATAATACTTATTATCTTGCAAATTCTTCCACTTATACTTGGGCAGAGATTGGAAAAATTATTTCATATTCAGTTGGCGTTAAGTCTTTTCCATTATTGACTCCCGACTTCGCTTTTAAAACGGCGGGATTTATTATGGAAGTTATTTCAAGATTAACAGGAAAGCCAGCAGTGTTAAACAAACAGAAAATTACAGAGATGCTTCAAGATTCTTGGGTTGCCGATACTTTTCCCGTTGAAACCGACTTAAACATCAAATTTAGCAACCTTGAAGTTGCATCTCAAATTACGTATAATTGGTATTTGGAAAATGGTTGGTTTTAAATATAAAAATGTAAGTAAGGAGTTCCGTGATGAGCGCAGACGTTTTTGAGAAATGTTTTGGATTCCATGCTGTTGATGATTTGAAACAAACTGGTTTTTATCCTTATTTTCATAGAGTTGAGTCCGAGCAAGGACCTGAAATTATAGTTGACGGCAGTAAAAAAATAGTCGTTTGTTCAAATAATTATCTTGGACTTGCAAATCATCCTAAAGTTATAGAATCTTCAATTCTTGCTGCAAAGAACTACGGAACATCTTGCACTGGATCAAGATTTCTCAATGGAACAAATGATCTGCATGAGAAAGTTGAAAGAAAATTCGCCAAATTCGTTGGTAAAGAAGACGCTATTCTTTTTACTACAGGACATCATTCAAATTTAGGCGCAATTTCATGCCTTGTAGGCAAAAGCGAGGTTGTAGTTACGGACAGATTAGACCACGCTTCTATCATAGACGGTTGCCGTTTGTCTTTTGGAGAAATGGTAAGATTTAGACACAATGATATGAAAGACTTAAAAAGACAACTTGCTAGATACAAAGGCAAAGGCATATTGATTGTTGTTGACGGCGTCTTTAGTATGGAAGGCGATATTACAAACTTACCTGAAATTTCTAAACTTGCAAAAAAATACGGAGCTAGGCTTTTTGTTGATGAAGCCCACTCTTTAGGAGTTTTGGGCGAAAAAGGCACTGGAACCGGAGAATATTTTAACATGCAGGACGACGTTGACGTTGTTATGGCGACAGCTTCCAAATCTTTGGCTTCAATTGGCGGATTCATAGCAAGCAATTCAAAGGTTATAAATTACATTAAACATAATGCAAGAAGCATGATTTTTACTGCAAGCCTTCCTCCGGCGTGTGTGGGAGCTATTGATGCGGCGTTAGACTTGATTGTTGCTGAGCCTGAGAGAAGAGCGAAATTGATGCAGATGGCAAGTAAAATGAAAAAAGAATTTAAGGCTATGGGTTATAATGTTAATAATTCTCAATCGCCAATTATACCTTTAACTGTTGGGAACGACTTGGTTGCTTTCAAAATGTGGCGAATGCTCTTTGATGAAGGCATATTTGCTTCTCCAGTTGTAACTCCTGCGGTTCCCGAAGGGCAATCAATAATAAGAACAAGCTATATGTCAACGCATACTGATAACCACTTGGATTTTATATTAGATAAATTTAAAAAAGTTGGTAAACATCTTGGCGTAATAGCATAGTTTTTTTAGGAAATATATAAATGATAATAGTGAAAGCTGGCAACAAAGATCAAATAAAGCAGTTTATTAAATTTCCTTGGAAAATTTATTCAAAAAGTAGTAAGTGGGTTCCTCCATTAATTTGCGATGTGAAAAGGGTTATTTCTGAAAATAAAAATCCTTTTTGGCTGCATGCGGGAAAGCAATTATTTTTGGCTTATGACGGCAACAATAATGTTATAGGTAGAATTGCGGCGATAATAGATTATAATTATATATCTTTTCAAGACGATAAATGCGGTTTCTTCGGTTTTTTTGAATGTATTAACGACGTTCAGACTGCCAAGTCTCTTTTTTGTTCGGCTCAAGAATGGTTAAATGAACAAGGTATCAAAAAAATGATCGGTCCTATGAATCCCTCTACAAATGACGAATGTGGTTTTTTGTTAGAAGGTTTTGATATTCCTCCAAGCTTTATGATGCCTTATAGTCCTAAGTATTACTTGAACCTTGCCGAACAGTCTGGTCTTAAAAAAGTAAAAGAATTGTACGCTTACAATATGGACGTTTCTGCGGATTCTAGAATTAAAAGGCTTGAACGTGTTGTTGAAATGGCTAGAAAAAAGCTTACAGGTTTAAAAATTAGGACTGTTCGGAAAGATTCTTACGAAGAAGATTTAAAAGCTGTTATCTCAATATACAACAGGGCTTGGGAGAAGAATTGGGGATTTGTTCCTTGGAGCGATGAAGAATTTGCTTCTATAGCTTCAAAGTTGAAAATGATTATAGATCCCGATATGATAATAATTGCAAGC
This sequence comes from Candidatus Endomicrobiellum meruensis, assembly GCA_031282625.1. Classification (GTDB taxonomy): domain Bacteria; phylum Elusimicrobiota; class Endomicrobiia; order Endomicrobiales; family Endomicrobiaceae; genus Endomicrobiellum; species Endomicrobiellum meruensis. The sequence goes on from JAITDI010000017.1 coordinate 55,235, forward strand.
ATAGGGGAAGAGCCTGTCGGAATGCTTATTTCTTTGCCTGATTATAATCAAGTATTGAAGAAGCTTAACGGAAAGCTTTTTCCTTTTGGAATTTTTAAATTTTTACATTATAGAAGAAAAATTGATGCCTTGAGGCTTATGGTTATGGGAGTTGTAAAAGAGTACAGACACAAAGGCATAGAAGCAATTATGTATGAAAAAGGTTTAAAAAACGCATTGAGAATAGGATACAAACATTGCGAACTTTCGTGGGTTCTTGACGACAACATAATGACGCAGCGCACGGCAGAAATGATGAGCGGCAGAATTTATAAGAAGTACGCTCTGTATGGCAGTTAGCAGGCTAGTTTTGCTTTTTTCCGAAGATAAGACAAGATATTCGCAATAAGGTCTGAAATTTTGTAAAGTCGGAGGAACAGTAAATGGTTATAAGAAAAAAAGCAGCTGAAAAGAAAAGCGTTAAGAAAAAAATTATTAAATCTGTGTCTAAAAAAAATTCTGTAGATGAAGTCCTATCAAGTTCATACATAGTTATAGATTACCCAAACGAAGCGGAAATAATTAACGGGTTGCACTATGCATTGCGTATAGGAGCGTCTAATGACGGATACGTTGAAATTTCATTTAATGACGGCGAATGGCTTCCATGCAGATTCGGTAGCGGATATTGGTGGTTTGATTGGACGGATTTCGCACAGGGACACCATTCCTTGTCAGCAAGACTTGTAAACCATCACGGAAAGATTATAGCAGAGTCTAACAAGAGGAAATGTAAAGTATGCTAAAGGAAAGAAATATTTTTTTTGAAAGTTTAGGAAAAGCATGTTTGTTTTTTGCAGTATTATGCTCAGCATTTGTTTTCGCAAGAACTTTTTTGCAAAACGATGATAAAACTTCAAAGAATTACGTAAAAAGATTAAGAAAATCTTATGAAGGACTCTCCCCTGAAGATTATTGTGAAAACGGAAGCACAAAAATTAAAACTCACAGGGAATTTTAATGTATTTAAAGAAAGTAGAAGTTTGCGGTTTCAAGTCATTTGCCGATAAAACAGTATTGAATTTTGAACAAGGCATTTCTGGAATTATAGGACCTAATGGATGTGGCAAGTCTAATATATCGGATTCTATTCGTTGGTGTCTCGGAGAACAGAGATCCAAATCTATGAGAAGTTCCAACATGCAGGAAGTTATATTTGGAGGAACTCAGACTAGAACGACTACGGGAATGGCGGAAGTTTCTCTTACCTTTGACAATTCTCAAAATATTTTGCCTATTGATTATTCTGAAGTTACTATTACGAGAAGATTATTTAGGAGTGGTGAGAGCGAATATTTTATCAATAAGACTCAGTGTAGACTTAAAGATATAAGGGACATGTTTTTGGACACAGGTATAGGTTCCGACGGATATTCTATAATTGAGCAGGGTAAGGTGGACTTTTTAACTACTGCAAAACCTGAAGATAGAAGAGAATTATTTGAAGAAGCAGCAGGAATTTCCAAATATAAAGTAAGAAGAGAAGAAACGCTAAGAAGGCTTGAGAAAATAGATGCGGATATGTCACGCTTGTCAGATGCTTTGGCTATACACAAGCAGCAGATAACCGCATTAGACATAGCTGCTAAAAAAGCAAAGCAATATAAGAAGTATCAAGAAGAGCTTGCAAATTATGAAATGGCTTCTTTAGTCCAGCATATATCTTACAGCAATAATGAAATAGCAAAAATAAAAACAGAGCTTGACCCTAAAATAAAAGAATTTGAATCTACAAATACTTCAATGTCTCAGCTTGACACTGAAATACAGGAAATTCGTTTGTCTTTAGATGAAAAGAACGAGTCGTATGTAAGCGTAAACAAGGATTTAAGTGAAATAAAAATGCAGATAGGTGTGGTAGATCAAATAATTCAACATGCCATGCAAAGAGAAGGCGAAATAAAGTCTGAAAAAGAAAGTCTTGAGCAAGAGTTAGTTGTAAATAGAGAAAAAGTTATACAGATGGAAGAACAGCTCAAAACTTTAAATTCAGACGACGGAACTTTATCTGACGATTTAGTTAAATATGAAGCTGACTACAGAGAAAAAGAGCGGCAATATAATTTAATAAAAAGCAGATTATCTGAATTAGAGGTGAGAGAAAATGAAATAAGAGAAAAACTCTCACGGTTTGAGTCTGAAAAAGAGCAGCAGCATAATTTAAAATCCGAACTTTCTGAAAGTAGAATACATCTTGGCGCAGAAGTAGATTCTTTACAAAGAATAATTTCAAGGCTTGAAAACGACGTTGAGCCTACTCGTCAAGAAATAGTTACCATAGAAATTGAGCTTGAGTCGGCAAACGCGTCAATTGATTCTTTTGAAACAAAAAGAGAAGAGATAAATAAAATTATTTTAGAGAATGAAGAGAAACGTAAATCGTTAGAAAATATTCTTCTGAAGTACAAAGAATCTTTGGCGTCAAATGAGTCTCGCGTATCTACGCTTAAGGAATTTGACCAGCAAGATCCCGTGAGGTCATCAATAAGAGCTGTTCTAAGTTTGGGCAATTTAGCAAGAGGACCTGTAAGCAGCATTATTGACGCTGATGAAGATAAGCAGGAATTGGTGGCTTCTGCTCTTGGCGAAAGGTTAAATTATTTGGTTTGCGATACAACTGAAAAAGCAGATCAGGCTATTAAATTTTTGGAAGAAAATGGTTTAAGCCGTCTTTCATTTATTGTTGCCGATAAAATTTCAGATTCAGTCCAAAATTCTGCAATAGGTTTGCCTCAGGGCTATACCGAGCTTATAAAATTTTTAAGATATAATTCTTTTGATGAGAAGATAATTCGCTATGTTTGTTCTGGTGCTTTAGTTTCTGGAAATAAGATTTATGGAAACGTTGTTGTTTCAGGCGGAGGAAAAATATCTTTTGAAAAACCTGTATTAATTGAGGAGCAAATAAAAAATCTTCAAAATAAATCGGAAGAATTAAAGCTGAATATTTCTACTGTGCAATCTGAAATTGAACGGATATCTGAAAATCAAATCAATTTGCGACTAGAAAAAGAAAGACTAGGTTTTGACGCTATTAAAGCGAAGACTCAAATAGAAGGTAAACGCAGCCAAATAGAAGAAAAGAAAAACGATATAAAAAGCATCACTGAAGAAATAAATAAGCACAAAGAAGAAATAAGCTCAAAAACAACGGAATTGAACTCCTTTAACGAAAAAATATCTGTTTTTGAAATAAAACTTTCTGAATATGAAGACGAAGAAAATAGGCTTTACGAAGAGTTGAAAATTATAGAAAACGATACGTTTGCAGCTAAAAAAGAAGAGGATACCTCAGCTCCGCTGATGATGGAAGCAAGGAGTGTTTGGGATAAAAAAGCCGCGGAATTTGAAAATAAGCGTCAAGGGCAGCAATATTTGTTGGACAATATTGCAAATATAAAAAAACAGATAGAATACGCTAAAAGCAAGATTGTTGAAAGCGATGAGAAACTTTCCGAACTTCTTACTTCTCAAGAAACTGAGACAGTTAAAATTCAGCAATTATATGAAAGTCAAGCTCAAAAAGAAGCTGAAATACAGCATTCTTTAATCGACAGAGAGAGTCTGCAAGATATATTAGATTCAAAGACTAATGAATGGCACGATTTGCGTGGTAAGGTTGATGAGTTAAATAACGAAGTCAACGCGATGCAGGTAGATTTAAAAAATTTTGAATATCAAAAAAATGACTTGAAGAAGAGGCTTGCTGAAACATATAGCAAGACCTATGAAGAAATCAAAAACGATTTTGACGGCATAGAAGTAAATAATGAAGAAATTACAAAAATAAAGAGAAAGATGGAATCTCTCGGATCTGTTAATCTTGCCGCTCAGGAAGAATACGATGTTTTGGAACAGAGGTATAACTTCCTTTTGGCTCAACAGCAAGATTTGTTAAAAGCAAAAGATGATTTGTTTGAAGTTATAAAGAAAATAAATCAATCAACGATAGAGAATTTTAAAAAGACTTTTGATATTGTAAGAGATAATTTTAAAACCCTTTACAGAAAGTTATTTGGTGGCGGCGAAGCGGATTTAATGCTTAGTGACGAAAACAATTTGCTTGAAAGTGGTGTGGATATTTACGCTCAGCCTCCGGGGAAAAAATTGCAGAATATTTCTCTTTGCTCTGGAGGAGAAAAAGCTTTAACGGCTGTAGCTCTGTTATTTGCATTTTTTATGGTTAAGCCGTCTCCATTTTGTATTTTAGATGAGGTAGATGCTCCTTTAGATGATGCAAATGTGGGTAGATATAATTCTATGATTAGAGAATTTTCGTCAAAGACGCAGTTTTTGGTTGTAACGCATAACAAGCGCACAATGGAAATGGCGGACGTTCTTTATGGTGTGACAATGGAAGAGTACGGTATTTCAAAAATAATCTCAGTAAAGATGAACAAGCAAGACAAAGTTGACTCTACAATTCAAGAAGCATAATAATTGGAAACATGATTTAATGACAAAAATAGGTCTTGTAAAATGCGATGATTACAATAAAACGAATAATGCCGTTAGAGAAGCAGTTGCTCTTCTTGGTGGCATATCTGCTTTTATAAAGCCCTCTGAGCGTATTCTTATTAAACCAAATCTGTTAAGTCCCAAAGATCCTTTAAAAGCCGTAACTACGCATCCAGAAATTGTAAGAGTTATAATAAAACTTGTGAAAGAAGCAGGCGCTATTCCTATAGTCGGCGACAGTCCTGGAGGAGCAATCCGAAATATAAAAAATGTCTGGGAAGTTACAGGTATGGAGAAAGTCTGTAGGGAAGAGAATATTGGGCTAATAAATTTTGAAGCTGTCGGCTCCAAAGATTTTGACATCGGCGATAAGAACATAAAGAAAGTTAATTTCTCAAACGCCGTTTTGGATTGTGATGGTATAATAAATCTTCCGAAGCTTAAAACTCACATGTTGATGGGGTTTTCAGCAGGCATAAAAAACTTTTACGGAACAGTTCCAGGTCTTATAAAAGTTGAATATCACAAATATGCTTCAAAAAATAAAGATTTTGCTAATTTGCTTACAAATATTTATTTGTTTTTTAAAAACAAAGTAAGATTTACCCTTATAGATGCAATTTTGTCAATGGAAGGCAATGGTCCAAGTGCAGGAGAAGTAAGAAAAACTGATTTAATTGCAATTTCTCAAGACACAGCGGTTTTAGATGCATATTTGATGAAAGAATTAAATTATGATATATCAAGCAGCGATTTGTTGAAAAATTTAAATATGACTGCTGATATCATAAACAAAGTGGAAGTTTTGGGGAAATCTCCCAAAGATTTTAACTTTCAAAAGTTTAAATTTCCAAATTTGCGAAAATTGGATATTTTTCCAAAACCTATTGTACAAATGCTTGGTAAGCTTTTGTGGATAAAAGTTAGCATAAATAGAAATATTTGCGTTAAATGTTTGCTTTGTACAAAAGCATGTCCTGTAGGTGCAATACAAAGCAAGGGAAGCGATTATCCTTATATAAACACTAAGAAGTGCATAAGTTGTTTTTGTTGTCATGAGATGTGTCCTAAAAAAGCTATAGGTTTTAGGAAAAGCTTTCTTGCAAAAATTTTTATTAAGGATAATTAAGTAGGATGGCTAAAAGAACTAAATTTCAAAATTATACCGAATATATCGCACTTAAAACAGTCATCTTTTTTATAAGATTGTTTCCTTTTAAGTTTGCGGTAAAGGTTGGTGAAGCTATAGGTATTGTTTCTTACTATATCGTCAATTTTAGACGTTCACATGTTATAGATATGATCACGCAATCGTTTCCTGAAAAATCTCAAAAAGAGATAAAGATTATAACAAGAAACACCTATAAAAGTTTTGCTAGGACAGTTGTTGAAATTATATTTTTCCCGATTATGTCGGATGAAGAAATAAAAAAACTTCTTGTCTGTACAAATGAACACTTGGTAGAAAAGGCATACTCTAAAGGTAGAGGAACAATTTTTATGTCAGCTCATTTAGGCAATTGGGAATTGACTGCTTTGGCTTATTCAAAAATATATCCTATGTCTGTAGTTGTTGCAAATCAGTCTAATGTTCTTGTGGACAAAATGATGGATAATGTCCGTACTAATCAAGGTTTTTCTACTATAAGCAGAGATGGAATGGCTTTCAGAGACGTTATGAAAGCATTAAAAAGAAATGAAATAGTCGCATTTTTAGCTGACCAAGACGCTGGTCCCCAAGGCGTTTTTATTCCGTTTTTTGGAAGGTTGACGTCAACTCCAAAAGGTGCTGCTCTTTTTGCTCTTAGAGCAAAATGTCCAATTATAATAGCTCTTGGAATAAGACAAAAAAATGGCATAATGAAAGTTGAATTTACAGAAGTTCCAATGCCGAACTCCGGTGATTCAAACAAAGATATAGAGATTATAAATACATTTTATTTAAAAAAACTTGAAGATATTGTCCGTTATTACCCAGAGCAATGGTTTTGGTTTCATCGCAAGTGGAAAACCATTCCCGAATAAAAGTATTCGCACATGCAAAAATTGACTAGCTATAATTTTTTGAGTATAATACTTTCGTCGGTTGACGATAATAAAATAATAAATAATACAAGCGGGCCTGTAGCTCAGTTGGTTAGAGCACTCGACTCATAATCGAATGGTCGTAGGTTCAAGTCCTACCAGGCCCAATTAATACGATAAACTAATCTTTTATTAGCGTCTAATAATAACAAAAATCAAATATTTCTAAAGCATAAGTTTATTATTTTTTGCCTTATTCGGATAAAACAAAGACGTAGTTACTACATAAGATATACTAAAACGAGCGAGTGAAAAAGGATGGGAAAAGTAATTTTGACAATTATTTTCAGCTTTTGTTTTCTCTTGTCAATACATGTTTTAGTCCTGACTTTATCGGATATGTTCCCCCGAGAAAAAACATAAAGCAAAAGAATATAAGAGTCGTAAAATTCACAGAAAAGAGCAATCAAAATGAAACGGTTAGTTTTAGCGTTTGTACTGTCTTGTTCTTTGGGAGTCGGTAACGTTATGAGCTATTACACCGTATCTGACTGTGAACGAGCAAAACAACAATGCAGTTATTACAAATCCAAGTGTAGGATGGGGAATTTTAACAAAGTAGGTAAAGAAGTTGTAAGTATCTTTAATTCGGCTGGTGGAGAGGGTGATTTCTGAGATAGAAACGAGAATGAGTGGTGGAAGAATGAGCATGAACAAGAACGTAAGCAGATGTGTGCGGAAGAAAAAAGAAGTTGTAGAGAGAAGGATGATATTTGTTCACACGTTGAAACGATTATTCGTCAACCATTATAGAAAGTTTATGTGATTATAAATACTAAAATGGTAAAAATAATATAGGGATGAACGGAATATTAAAGACAAAGCGATTTTTAACATTGGTGTTTTTGTGTCTTATTTTTTTTGTAAGCTGCACGCATAGTTATAAAGAAAACAAAGTTTGCAATCAGTTATTTAAATCTCAAATTAGAACAGCCAAAATGTTCCTTAAAGCAACTGAAGTTCGTCTAGCTAACGCTAAGGCGAAATTAGAAGTTAATAAAAAATTTTATGATAATAGTAAAGAAATGGAAGGTTTTAAGTCTAACCCCGAATGTCTTAAAGCTATGAGAGACGTATTAGTAGAGTCTCAAAAGTCCCATGTCGTTTGGAGTAAAGTCGCCGTTAAAATTGCCAAAGAAAATGTTAATATTGCAAAAAAGAGGGGTCCAGTTTTTGCAGAAATTACCAAGAATTATATTGGATTTGACAGAAACATAGGCAATACCGATAATGCAAAGACGGAAGATAGTGCAAGTGTGGAAAGGTTTAAGACAAACAAGGAAAATGAAAAGTGTGTCAGATTGTTTGATTCTCAAGTAGAAGCTATTGAGATTTTTCTTAAGTATTTTGAACAGAACCTAGAGGTTATAGAGAAAAAATTTAAAATGGGAACATTTGATATGGATGTTGATGAACCTGACCTAGAGAAAGAGCTAGAGAAAATTGACTCAAGTCTTTTAGAGAGTGAAAAAAAATTAACCAAAGCCAAAGTAGAACTTGCCAAAGCATGTCTTAAATCGGCAAAAGCGGGCAATGTTGCTTTTGAAGAAATTGCTAAAATTCTACCGAAAAATTCTATTTATGTACTAGAAAATATATTTACTGTAAAAACAATTGACGATTACGATGGTCTTATCAAATTCACAAAGGATGTTATAAAGTACTCAAAAGATAAAGTTAGAAAGTCTCAAGATGAACTTAAGTCACTACGAGCTTATATCAAAGATGTTGAAAATAATGCAAAAAGTAATGTAGAAGCGATTGACATTTTGAAATATAGACTAAAAGTGGTTGAGATGCAAGTAAATAATCTTGAACTCAATGTAAAACGAGGGGAAGTTTTCTTAAAAATCTTAAACCAAGAAAGAAAAAGAGGTAAACTATAAGAAAAGCGAGACAAAGATTGCCTTGATTTTTACACATATGTTTTAAAAAAGTTGCAAAAAACGCAACTATCTTTTGTATCCACACGATAAAGTCAGGTGCTACAGGGCTTTTGTAATTTGCTATAATTCTCATGTTGCGGGTAGTTAGCTCAGCGGAAGAGCGTTCGCCTCACACGCGAGAGGTCGCAGGTTCAAACCCTGCACTACCCACCAGAATAGTAAAAAGCAGAATAATCAACAACAAAATCGTCGGAATAATAGAGAATAAAGCGGATGGAATTTTGACTAAACTGCTGATTATTTTTTTCTATTAGCAGCTTTTTTAGTAATTTGTGGTGCTGTAATATCATCTTTTTCAAAAATATACGTTAAATAAAGTGTAACCTCTGATGAGATCTTGAATTGTATACAGGACTGTCACTATCAAAACTGAAACAAATATATCTACATGTTTAGTTCTTAAAATTGAAGCTAAAAATCTTATTCTCTTTTTTATTTTGGATAATTTATCTGCTAAATGATGAATCGTCTTCTTTTCTACGTTCCCTAGTTTTAATTATAATATAAATTAATATTTACATATATGAGGCTGTGTTTTTTTATGTTATAATAAAAATCTATGAAAATTGATGATTTCAAGTTAAAGTTAGAAAAAAGTTTGTTGGACAATCTCGCTGTTTTGCAAGATAAAAACAAAGATTGGGTTGTGAAAGGTTTTATAGATATTTATAAAAATGTCTATACTATTTCTATTGATACAAAAGTTGTATCAAAAATCATTGAGTTAATGCTTTTTCCTATAATTGCTAAGTTTGCCAAAGACAATAAATTAAAGATTCTTCTTGCTGAGCATCAAAATCATTATCCCGATATAACTTTCATTGATGAAAATGACGGAGCGGCTTTCGCGGTAGATGTAAAATCAACTTATCGTGTAAATGAAAATAAAGTTAATGGTTTTACGCTTGGGGCATTTACGGGTTATTTTAGAAATCGTGCAGGTACAAAAAATATAACTTTACCTTATGATAAATATAAATCCCATTTTGTTTTAGGTGTAATATATTCACATCAAGTTGATAAAATTGATGAGAGAGAGATATACGCTCTAAATTATCTAAATGAGATTATATCTGTTATTCAAGAAAAATATAAGATTGCCAATTCAAGACCGGGTTCTGGCAACACAAAAAATATTGGTTCAATAACAGATATAACTAAACTAAAAAATGGTGAAGGACCTTTTACTAAACTTGGTATTGATATTTTTGACGATTACTGGAAGTTCTATCAAACCAAAGATATGACAGATGACGGCATTGTTCCGTATTCCAATCTGAAAGAATACGCCGAGTATAAGAGAAAATCGCCAGATTATCAGTTAGTCTCATCTGTTGAAGAGGAATAAAACCAATGGGAAATATGGTTGCCACAGTTCAATCTTCATTTTTGCCATATATTGAAAATAGCGGTATTTCTGTATTTGACGAAAATAATCCTTTTCCATCAACTCGCTATCAGGGATCAAAAAACAAATTAACTTGTTGGATTTGGGATAATATAAAGGATTTAGATTTTGAGACAGCATTAGACGCTTTCGGTGGAACAGGTTCGGTTTCTCACTTGTTGAAAAGAAAGGGCAAACAGGTTTTTTATAACGATATTTTGGAATTTAATTATATTATCGGAAAAGCACTAATTGAAAATGATAGCACAAAATTAAGTGACGAAGATATTGACTTACTTCTATCGGAAAATAAGAACAAGCAAAATTTTATTCAGAAAACTTTCAAGGGAATTTACTATACAGATGAAGAAAACGCTTGTCTTGATAATATAATTTGTAATATCAACTGTTTAAATGATGAATATAAAAAAGCAATTGCTTTCTTTGCTTTGTTTCAATCTTGTATAATAAAACGACCTTATAATCTTTTTCATAGAGCAAATTTATATATAAGATTAGCTGATGTTAAACGGAGTTTTGGCAATAAAATAACTTGGGATAAGTCATTTGAAAATTATTTTCGTCATTTTGTAAAAGAAGCCAATAACGCCATTTTCTATAACGGATCAAAATGCCGGTCTTACAATCGGGATGCTTTGGATTTAGATATAAATGATATTGATTTGGTTTATCTTGATACTCCTTACATCTCAAATAAAGGTGTCGGTACTAATTACCTTGATTTTTACCATTTTCTTGAAGGACTTGCCGATTATGAGAATTGGTAAAATAAGATATGCGATAAATATAAGCATATTCCAATAAAATCTGATAAAAAATGTCCTTGGACTGATAAAAATCAAATCACATCAGAGTTTGAAAAGGTGATTAAAAAGTTTCTCAATTCAAAAATAGTCATCTCTTATCGTAATGACGGAATCCCAAGTGTTCAAGAATTATGCGATATTGTGAATAATTATAAAAATAAAGTATCTGTGATTTACAGTAGAGATTACAAATATGCCTTGTCTAACTCTGATGTAAAAGAAGTATTAATTATTGGTTATTAGTTCCAAAAGTATTTCCTCTTTACTCTATGTTATTTGAGAATTTTTGACGTCTTTAGTTTTAAATATAATAAATCTGCCGTTTGTAGCGTGGCTACCAGAGAGCTTTATATTTCAACTTTTTGTGCTAAAATATGTCATACCATCTTGAAATAGATGCAGCCTAAAAATTGCTTATTTTTCTTAATTCAGTTTATATCTGTAAACCGAGGCGAAAATCGGAGGGGTAGATGGAAGATTTAAGTCAAGATTTGGCATTGTTATTTGAATTACAGAATTATGATATAAAAATTAGCGATATTGACAGGCAAATAAGTCTTGCGCCTAGCTTAATTGAACAAAAGAACATAATTTTAGAAGATAAAAAAGTTGAATTAAGTGAGCGAAAGAAGAAATATGTGGATTTAGTATCGTTGAAAAAAGAAAAAGAATCTTTGCTCGCTGATAAAGAAAAAGCTATAGAAAAACATTCTATGGAGCTTAATACAGTTAAGTCTAACGACACTTATAAAGCTTTACTTTTGGAAATAGAAAAAGCAAAGGCGGATAAAAGTATTCTTGAAGATGAGCTTTTGGCGCTTATGGAAAAAGTAGATGAAGAATCCGCAAAGATTAAAGCTGCTGAAAACGAATTTCAAAAATTTGAAGAAAATATAAAGAAAGAAATAACGGATATAAAAAATAATGCCGATAAACTTAAAGAAGACGCTATTGCATTGGCGAATAAAAGAGAAAATCACAAATTGAAAGTCAGCAAATCCGTCTTGTCTCATTACGAGAGATTGAAAGAAGGGCGCGATGGGCGCGGGATGGCTATTGTTGACGGTGAAAGTTGCGGCGGCTGCGGTATGGTTTTAAGAACTCAGCTTATCAACCAAGCGCTTAAAGGTCAAGAACTTGTGTTTTGCGATAATTGTTCCAGAATATTGTTTAAGAAATAACGCTTTATAAAGACGGATACGCAACCGCTTTACAGCCTTCTAGGCATGTAAAGAGGAAAGTCCGAACTTTAACCTTAGGGATTATCCTTAAGGTAAACGGTAGCAGGTAATCCCTGTCGCTTGTGAGGGTAGAGGTGCGAACAGAGACGCTTTTCTTAGAAATAAGAGAGTATCCTTGTAAAAGGATAAGTTTTCGCGGAAACGCGGAAGGTGAAACGGCAAAATCCTTACCGGAAAGCAAGGCTGAAGTATAACCGCTTGACTGTTAAAAGCGATTTTAACAGCAGAGAAATGGTTGCGCTTTCAAGTTTTGAAAGACAGAATTCGGTGTATAATTCGTCTTTATAAGGTGGATCTTAAAGGATAAAATGCAATGCAAATTTGGACTTGCGTCGCTATAGGTCTTGCAGGCGGAATACTGAGCGGACTTATGGGTGTTGGAGGAGGTATTATTTTAATACCTCTTATGATATTTTTATTAAAAATGACTCAGCATCAAGCTCAAGGAACGTCTCTTGCTGTGATTTGCTTGAGTTTTGTTTCCATGCTGGTTTATTATAAAAAAGGACATGCAAGCCTTAGTATTGCTGCTTTGATAGGTTTAGGTTTTGTCGCAGGTGGTTTTCTGGGTTCTTATCTCGCAGATTTTTTACCCGATCAAATTCTTAGAAAATGTTTTGCAGTTTTGATGATAATAATAGCTGTAAAGATGCTGATTTCAAAGTAGGAATGCATAACAATGTACCACATCTCTGTAATGCCTTTAGAAACGTCGCAGTATCTTGTTAATAATATGGAAGGCTTATATGTTGACTGTACTTTCGATGGCGGAGGGCATACTTCTTATTTACTAAACAAATTTGAAAAAATCAAAATAATTGCGTTTGATTGGGACGAAGACGCTTCAAATGGATTCTTTGAGCGAAGAGAGGATTTTGAAGGTAGGGTTACGTTTGTAAGAGATAATTTTAGAAATATTAAAAGCGTTTTAGCGGGAATGAATATAAACAAAATTGACGGCATTCTAGCCGATATAGGCGTTTCTTCAAAACAGTTTGACGATTTAGAGAGAGGCTTTTCTTTTAATTCTAGCGTTCTTGACATGAGAATGGATAAGAGGAATACTTTGACAGCAAAAGAAATTGTAAACTCTTATTCCCGTGACGATTTAGTTGATATTTTTTATAAATACGGAGAAGAGTATAAGTCCAGACAGATTGCAGATGCTATTATTTTGCGTAGGAAGAGGGGAATAATAAGCACTGCTTTGGAACTGAGAGATATAGTCTGTTCTGTTAAAAGAGCTGAGGGAAAAATAAATCCAGCTACAAAAGTTTTCCAAGCGTTGAGAGTTTTTGTAAATGATGAGCTTGGTAATTTAGAAGCGTTATTATTGGATGTTCCAGGATTGTTAAATCAGCATGGCAGGGTAGTTTTAATCAGCTTTCACTCTTTGGAAGATAGAATTATAAAACGAGACTTTAAGAAAAATGCATCAGACGGAATATATAAAATACTCACAAGAAAAGTGGTTACAGCTTCTCAGGAAGAAATTTATTTAAATCCAAGAAGCAGAAGCGCTAAAATAAGAGCTGCGGAGAAAATAAGCAATGCGTAAGCCATTTTTCTTAGGAGTATCGTTAATTATTACGATTTTTGTTTATCTTTGGCAACAAAATATGTCAATGAGATTGGCTTATAAAGTGAGTTCTTTACAATCTGATTACGACAAATTAAACTCCGAAAACGATATTTTAAGATTAAAAATAAATTCAAATCTTGCCTTAGAGAAAATGGACAAAATTGCCAAAGAAAATAATCTTTTGCGACCTGATGAAAAACATATAATTTATATTGATTAGGTCCCCTTAAAAATGAGGAAGAAAAAAAATAGAATTAATAGAAAGACTGTTCTAGCGTTTGCGACGCTGGCGGTTTTTTTTCTTTTATTTGCAAAACTTATCTACTTGCAGATATTCCTTCATGGAAGAATAAATCGCGCTGTTGAGAAAATGGTTAATCGCGAAAATGTGGAAGTTCCCAAACGAGGAGATATTCTTGATGCAAAAGGAAATATATTAGCGACAAGCATAAAAAGTTATACGCTTTTTCTTGATGCAAAAATGATTGAAGATTTTGAAACATTAAAAAAAGTATTATCTGAAAAAGGGATAAAAATAAAAGAAAAAAATTTATACGATTTAAAAAACATGTCTTATATTCCTGTAGCTTTTAATGTTGATTCTTTCACTGTTGAAAAAATAAAAGAAACAAAGCTTAAAGGCGTTGGCTTTGAAGCAAAATATACCAGACAATATCCACAAGGGCGGCTTTTAGCGCATATACTTGGCATAACTGGTTGCGACGGTAGTGGTCTTGAAGGCATTGAGAAAATATGTAATACAAATCTTTCTGGCGAAACTATAAAAACTAAAATAATTAGAGATGGTCGTGGGCAAATAATCCGTAATCAATTCCTTAATACGCAAGAAATTTATGGTTACAATATAGAGCTTACTATAGATAGGAATATACAATTTATAGCTGAACAAGAGCTTAGGAAAGCCTTTGAAATATATAAAGCTACAAAAGCTATATGCATAGTTCAAGACCCGAAAACTGGAAAAATTCTCGCTATGGTTTCTCTTCCAGATTTTGATTGTTCAGACAAAATTAAAGATATAAGGCGTTTAAGAAATTCTGCAATCAGCGATTTATACGAGCCGGGATCAACATTTAAAATAGTAACAGTGGCAGCTGCTTTAGAAGAAGGAAAAGCAAAACTATCAGATTCATTTTATTTGGATAACGGCAAGTTTAGAATAGCCGGACATACAATAAAGGACGATCACAAAATAGAGGGTAGCGTCACATTAAGCAGAACTTTTGAAATATCGTCTAATATAGGAATGATAAAAATAGCTCAAAGATTGGGTGTTGACCTTTTCTACGATTATATAAGAAAATTTGGATTCTATTCATTAACTGGTATAGATTTGCCTGGAGAAGCTAATGGGCTTTTAATGGATGTAAAGAGATGGAATGCTTTAACTCTTCCCAATATTTCGTTTGGTCAAGGTATAGGTGTCTCTGCTCTTCAAATAATAAATGCTTTCTCGTCGTTAGCAAACAATGGTGTTTTATTAAGACCTTTTGTAATACAAAAGATAACAAAATGTAATTCCGAAGAGGAAATTTTCGAAAAGAAAGAAATAAGAAGAGTTGTTTCAGAAGATACAGCTTATATTATGAAAAAACTTTTAAAGAATGTTGTTGACTTGGGTACGGGAAAAAGTGCGAAAATACAGGGATATACAGTTGGAGGAAAAACAGGTACTGCGCAAAAGATTAACCCTTCAACTAAAACTTATTCAACTAAATATTATACTGCTTCGTTTTGCGGAATGGTTCCAGCTATGAATCCTGAGTTTGTAGTTTTAGTAATTATAGATGAACCTAAAGGAAGCAGTTATTACGCAGCGTCGGTAGCATCGCCTGTTTTTGCCAATATTTCCAAAAGAATTGCCGAATATTTATGTATTGAAAAAGATGATATAAAATAGAAATTAAGTCTGTTTTGCTCTGAAAGATATGTATAAATAAAATGCTATACTCTGTAATATTCGTTTGTCAAGATAAAAATTAAGGAATAACAATGCAGCTTAAAGATATATTATCTGATGATATGAAAGTTCTTATTTCCGGCAGCTTAAATGTTGAAATTTCAGGCATATCTTACGATTCAAGAACAGTTCAAAACGGATATGCTTTTTTCGCTTTGCCTGGACATAATACCGAAGGTGGTAAGTATATTAACGAAGCGATAAAAAAAGGAGCTTCTGTAATCGTAAGCCATTCAAAGGTTGAAACATATCAGATTCCTTTAATTATTCCTGAAGACATTTTTAGGTTTATATCTATTTTCTCAGCTAAATTTTATAATTATCCAGATAGGGAATTAAATATTATAGGCATAACTGGCACAAATGGTAAAACTACAGTTACTTATATGATAGACAGCATATTTGCACATGCCGGTATTGATTGCGGCGTGATGGGTACGATTAACTATAGATACAAAGATAAAGTTATAGAAGCTCCAAACACAACTCCTCAGTCTCCAGATGTTTACAGGATTATGCGAGAAATGCTTAATGCTGGAGTTAAGCATATTGTTATGGAAGTTTCTTCTCATGCGTTAAGTTTAGGAAGAGTTTACGGCATAGATTTTGACATTGCTGTTTTTGTGAATTTAAGTCAAGACCATTTGGATTTTCACAAAACTATGGATAGCTATTTTGAAGCTAAGTCTGCTTTGTTTCGCTTTTTAGGAACAGGAACAAAGAAAAATATAAAATTTGCAATAATAAATATTGATGACAAATATGGTAAAAAACTTGCTGATATGGGTTTAAATGCTGAAAAGAAATTTTATTCTATGTCAGATAAGATAGAGGCAGACTTTAAAGCCCAGAATATTGACATCTCAAGTTCTGGCAGCAAGTTTGATTTATTATATGCTGGTAAGACTACTAAAATAAACATAAAACATTTTGGACTCCATAATGTCTATAATGCTCTGGCTGCTTTGGCTGCCACTATTTGCAGCGGTATTGAGCTTCATAAAGTTATAGAGGGGTTAAATAATGCTAGGCAAGTTCCCGGTAGGCTTGAGCGGGTTGATACAGGGCATTTGGGATTTGAAGTTCTTGTAGATTACGCTCATACGGAAGACGCTTTGAAGAATGTCCTTCAAGCAGTAAAGAAAATTAAACATAAGAGAATTATAACTGTTTTTGGTTGTGGCGGCGATCGAGATAGAACAAAAAGACCTCTAATGGGAAAAGTTGCTGTTGAGATGAGCGATTTTGTTTTTGTAACATCAGATAACCCGAGAACTGAGGATCCAAATTTTATAGTTTTGGATATAGAATCAGGCATAAAAAGAGTTTATAGAACTAACTATAAAATTGTAGTTGAGAGAGAGGAAGCTATAAAAGAAGCTGTTATGATGGCAGATAAAGGTGATATTGTTTTGTTAGCTGGCAAAGGTCATGAAACGTATCAGATAATAGGTTTAGATAAGATTCGTTTTAGCGACATTGAAACTGCTGTAAAATATATAGCATTAAAAAATCAGAAGGACAATATTTCAAATGAGCCTAAACAAGAGGAGTTTAGTTTTTAATGGAAATTTTTCAGATTAGAGATTTAATACAAGCCATAGATGGCGAATTTATAATAGGGGATCCTAATCTTTTAGTAGAGGGTGTTTCCATTGATTCAAGAACTATACGCAAGGGAGAAGCATATTTTGCGATAAAAGGTGAGCGTTATGACGGACATGATTTTATAAAAGAAGCTGTTGAGAAAGGATCTTCTCTCATAGTTTATTCAAACAAGAATCTAAAGCCTTTTACTCCTTTTTCAAAGTTTCCGGCAATGTTTAAAACTGACAATACTATTGCTGCTCTTGGAAAATTTGCAAAATATTATAGGAGAAAATTTAAGAATATAAGTGTAGTTGGTGTTACAGGGTCAAACGGAAAAACTACGACAAAAGAAATCTTGTTTTCAATTTTAAATCATAAAGAAAAAACTCTTTCAAATAAAGGAAATTTTAATAACAGAATAGGGCTTCCTCTTTCAATATTTAATTTAACGTCTCAATATCAATATGCTATTTTTGAGATTGGCACTTCACTTTATGGTGAAATTGAAATATTATCGGATATTTTAATGCCGGATGTAGCGGTAATTACAAATATAGGTTTTTCGCACTTGGAGACTTTTGTTTCTCCAGAAAATGTTTTTAAAGAAAAAAAAGTTTTGTTTGAAAAAGTAAAAGAAAACGGTTGCTTAATTATAAATAATGATGATAAATTTTTAAGAACTATAGCACATGTTGGCGCGCGCAAAATTATTACTTTTGGTTTGGATTACCAAGCCGACGTAACCGCTGAAACTATAAAGTTGTTTCCCGATCAAACAGTTTTTAATATTTGTTTCAATAAAGAATCTTTAGAAGTTTTTATGCCTGTGCGCGGAAAATTCAACGTCTATAATGCTTTGTCTGCTGCTGCATGCGCACTAGGACTGGGATTATCTTTAAAAGATATAAAAGCAGGTATAGAATCGTTTAGTCCTCCTAAAATGCGTATGGAGACTGTTTATGCTAAAAATGGTGGAATATTGATAAATGATGCTTATAATGCAAACCCTTCTTCAATGAGAAATTCCATAGATGTAGCATTGCAGAGTTATCCAGATAAAAAGGTAAATTTGGTTTTGGCGGATATGCTTGAGCTTGGCGATAAAAGCGACGAATATCATTTTGAGCTTGGAAAGTTTATTGGAGACAAAAAAATAAATTCCATTAATCTTTTAGGGGATGTTATTTTTAATACTAAAATTGGTCTTGGCGATAAGAAAAATGTTTTTTATTCTAAAAGCTCAGATGAACTTTTAAACAATCTTAAAAATATTGATATTGATGAAAATTCTGTATTTTTGTTTAAGGGTTCTAGGGGAATGAAATTAGAGGAACTTTTTACGAGATTTTATGATTTTTTAGAGAGGTAGAATCAAAGTGTTATATCATATTCTGTACAGCTTTAGCTACGTATTTACTCCTTTCAATATTTTTCAATATATTACCTTCAGGGCTGGTGGCGCTGTTCTGACGAGTATTTTGATTTGTTTTATAGTCGGTCCTTATATCATAAGAGAGTTGACAAAGTTTAAAATCAAACAAGTGGTAAGGATTGATGGTCCCTCAACTCATTTATCCAAAAAAGAAACACCCACAATGGGTGGTCTTATAATATTATTATCTGTTGTAATATCTGTTCTTTTGTGGGCAAGGTTAGACAATCGGTTTATTATTTGGCTTTTAATAGGATCTATTTGGTTTGGTTTTTTAGGTTTTTGTGACGACTTTTTAAAATTAAAAAGAAGAAATACAAAAGGTCTTTCTGTTCGAGGGAAACTTTTAGGACAGACTCTTTTTGCGGCGGGACTTGCAGCGTATTTAAGTTTCTTTCCTCAAAATCCAGAGTTTACAACTTTGGTAAATATTCCATATATTAAAAGTTTTTTTATAAATTTTTCTTTCTTATACATGGTTCTTGTTATGGTTATTGTTGTAGGCAGCTCTAATGCTGTAAATTTGACAGACGGACTTGATGGGCTTGCCATAGGAAATATAGTTATAGTAGCTTTTACTTTAGCTCTTTTTGCCTATTTTGCAGGACACGCGAAAATAGCTGATTATTTAAAAATTATTAATGTATCTGGAGCTGGTGAAATTTCAGTATTTTTGTGTGCTGTTATTGGCGCTGGATTGGGATTTCTCTGGTACAACGCCCACCCTGCTCAGATTTTTATGGGAGATACTGGAAGTTTATTTTTAGGTGGTATTTTAGGTATATCATCAATATTTATAAAACAAGAAATTATTCTTGTTTTACTTGGCGGCGTTTTTGTTGCAGAAGCTCTATCGGTCATTATTCAAGTATATCATTATAAAAGGACTCAAAAAAGGATTTTTAAAATGGCGCCTTTACACCATCATTTTGAAATGCTGCGACTCTCTGAAACTAAAGTTACAATAAGATTTTGGATAATAGGAATAATTCTTGCAATATTATCTTTCGCGTCGCTTAAATTGAGGTGAGTCATGTGTAAAAATTTAGGTGTATTAGGACTTGGCAAAAGTGGCGTCGCAGTGGCAAATCTTGCGGCAAAATTGGGCTATAACGTGTTTGCCAGCGACTCAGGAAGAAAAAGAAAGATAAAGGAATTAAATAAAAGAGTTAGTACGGAATTTGGCAAACATTCCGACAAAATTTTAGATTCTGATGTTATCGTAAAGAGTCCTGGGATCCATTCTGATATTCCTATACTAAAAAAAGCTATTAAAAAGAAAATCATTGTCATAAGCGAACTTGCTTTTTCTTTAGAAAACTCAAAATATAAAAAAATTATTGCCATAACGGGAACTAATGGCAAAACTACAACTACAGATTTAACATCTAAAATAATAAAATCGGTTTATAAAGAATCTATAGTTGCTGGTAATATAGGCATGCCTTTGTCAGATAAAGCTTTAAAAACTGGCAAAGGCACCTGTATTACAATGGAGCTTTCAAGCTATCAACTTGAAGATATGCCAGATTTTAGACCTAATATTTCAGTTTTATTAAATATCACTCCAGATCACATTGAGCATCATAAAACTATGAATGCTTATATAAAAGCGAAACAAAATGTGTTTATAAACCAACGGCGCGGAGATTTTGCAATATTAAATTATGATGACAAAGTATGCAGAAGGATAAGCTCAAAAGTTAAAGCGAATTTAATTTATTTCAGCAAGAAAGCGTTAAATAAAGGCATCTTTTATAACAACGGTAAAATAGTAATAAAAGTCGGCAAAAAACATTTTGAAATAGAGCCTAAAATCAATATAGTAGGCAGCCACAACATAGAAAATATTTTGGCAGCAACAGCTGCGGCATATGTTGCCGGTGTAAATCCAAAAGATATAGAAAAAGTTATTTCAAAATATAAAGGAGTTGAACACAGAATAGAGTTTGTTAAAACTGTAAATGGCGCGGATTACTATAACGATTCAAAATCAACAAATATAGATTCAACAAGAGTTGCTTTGGAATCTTTTGATAAAAATATTTTGATTATCATGGGTGGGCGAGACAAAGGTTTTTCCTACTTGCCTTTAAGGAATCTTGTAAAGGATAAAGTTAAAGCGATTTTTCTTATAGGGGAAGCTTCTAATAAAATAAGGAAAGATTTAAGCAAGATTACTAATTTTTACGATTGCGGTAATATAGAAAATGCTGTTAAACAAATTTATAAAATTTCTACACCATGCGATACGGTATTGCTCTCTCCCGCATGCGCTTCTTTTGATCAATTTAAAAATTTTGAAGAACGTGGAAATATTTTTAAACAACTTGTACGCAAGTTATAGGTGAGGATATGTTTAAAATAGATTTTAGAAAGCTAGACAATACGCTTGTAGTCTTGATATGTTTGTGCGTCATTTTTGGAACAGGCATGGTTTTCTCTTCTAGCTTTATTAGCGCATATCTCAGATGGTCTAGCCCGTACAAATTTTTTTTTAAGCAAATATTGTGGCTTTTAGTAGGTTTTGGCGCAATGTTTACAACAGCTTTTATAATCAATTATAAATTTTATAAAAAATATGCAAAAGTAATTTATATTATTTCTTGGATTTTTGTTGTAGCTGTATTATTTTTTGGAGTATCAAGACTTGGAGCAAAACGATGGCTAAATTTTGGCTTCTTCACTATTCAACCCTCTGAATTTGCAAAAATAGCAATAGTTATAATAATTGCTGACTTTATATCAAGAAAAAAAAATATGATTGAGGAATTAAAAGGTCTGATAGCTCCATCAGTTATAATTCTTTTTATGTTATTTCCTATCGCATTGGAGCCCGACTTGGGAGCGCCTATTCTGATAGCTGCGGTATGTTTTGCTATGCTTTTTTGTGCAGGGTTGCCAATGAAGGTTGTTCTCATTAGCGGTACGATTGGCGCATTGTTAGTTGCTGAAGAAATAATAAGGAAACCGTACAGGCTTGCAAGGTTCCACGATTATTTAGTGTCTTTTATAAATATTGACGCTGCTTCATATCAGGTAAAACAGTCTTTAAATGCTTTAGGCGCTGGTGGATTTTTTGGCAGAGGATTAGGTAAAAGTGAGATGAAACTTATGTATTTGCCAGAAGCTCACACCGATTTTATTTTTCCTATTATTGGGGAAGAGTTGGGGTTTTTAGGAGCTTGCGCTGTTGTTGCTTTTTTTATCTATCTATTTTTAAAAGGGATAAAGATGAGTAAATGCATGCCTGATGTTTTTTCTGAATATTTGTGTTTAGGCATAACGTTTGTTATTGTTTTTCAAGCAGTTATAAATTTATCTGTTGCCACTGGGATATTTCCAGCAAAGGGACTTCCTCTTCCTTTTATATCTTTTGGAGGAACATCTCTTGCTATAAGTATGGCGGCAGCTGGAATATTGATAAATTTATCGCAGTACAGTAAAAGATAAAATGTAATGAAAAAAGATAAAAAGAAAAATATTATTATTGCAGCAAGCGGTACGGGCGGGCATATATACCCGGGCATAGCTTTGGCTAGAGAGTTTCAAAGCAAAGGGTGTAATCCTATTTTTTTTATAAATAATAATTCTGCACCTCTTGAAATTTTAAACAATAGTGGTTTCCAATATGTGGCTTTTAATATGGTTGGAATGCCTAGAAAATTTTCATTTTCATTTGTAGTATTTTTAGCTAAATTAAAAATTTCTTTTTTTAAAGCTTTAAAACAGATTCTTTATACAAATCCCGTAGCTGTTATCGGAACAGGCAGTTATCTTGCCGTTCCTGTATTATTTGCCGCTAAAACTTTAGGAAAGAAAACTTTTATACACGAACAGAATGTAATTCCGGGAAAAGCTAATATACTTCTAAATAAAATAGCAGATGAGACTTTTGTAAGTTTTAGTTTTTCTACAAAATACTTTAAAAGTAAAAATCTTGTTGTTTCTGGTTATCCTATTCGGAAAGATATTCTTAGTGTATCAAAGAACGAAGCTTTAAAAATATTTAGTTTAAATGACAATATTTTTACGGTTTTAGTTTTCGGCGGCAGTTTGGGAGCAATAAAATTGAACGAAGTTACGTGTAAAGCTCTTTTACGCTTTGTTTCAAGCAATGAAATGCAAGTGATTCATATAACTGGAGCAAAAGATTTTGCAAGGATACAAAATATTGTCGGAGTACGCGCGAATTACAGAATATTTAACTAC
Organism: Candidatus Endomicrobiellum meruensis; assembly: GCA_031282625.1. Classification (GTDB taxonomy): domain Bacteria; phylum Elusimicrobiota; class Endomicrobiia; order Endomicrobiales; family Endomicrobiaceae; genus Endomicrobiellum; species Endomicrobiellum meruensis. Next base: position 78,015 of record JAITDI010000017.1, read on the forward strand.
ATGCACAATATAGCATATGCTTATGCCGCATGTGATATGGTTATATCCCGCTCAGGTGCAGGAACTGTTTTTGAGCTTAAGGCTTTAGAGAAACCTGCCGTTTTAATTCCATATCCGTACGCGACAGACAACCACCAGTATTGGAATGCTAAAGAAATTGAAGAAAAAGGAAAAGTAAAAGTAATTGAAGAAAAAGATTTTACAGAAAAAAATCTATTGGAAGCTGTTGAAATTCTTAAGATAAACGTAAAAAAAGCTGTAGTAAAAGATATTGTTAAACTGCCGCAAGAAATAATATATGAGGAAATAACTAAATGTATAAAATCCTGATTTCAAACGACGACGGAATGAAAGGTCCGGGTCTATGCCCACTTATAAGAGAGCTTTCCAAAATAGCTAAAGTTTATGTTATTGTTCCAAAAAATCAAATGTCTGGAACAGGTCACGGCATATCTCTTACCAAATACAAAAAAGTGGAAAAAATAGAAAAAGATTTCTATATAGTCAAAGGCGGCACTCCTGCCGACTGTGTAAAATATGGAGTATACTTTCTTTTTAAAAATAAAATAGATTTAGTTGTTTCTGGTATTAACACATGTCCAAACTTAGGGCAAGACGTAATATATTCAGGTACGGTAGGAGCTGCAAGAGAAGGAGCTATGAAAGGAATTCCATCAATAGCTGTTTCAGCTGCAGAAATGTATGCAAAAGACTACGATCACTCTGCGCAAGTTACAAGAGAGATAGCTGAAAAAATATTAAAGAAGAAAAAGGTTTTTAAAAACGTTTGTTTGAACATAAATATCCCCAAGAATTATAAAGGTATAAAAGTTGTTCCTCTAAGGATAAGCGATTATAATGAAAATGTTGAGATTGTTATTGGTGAAAAAGGTAATTTTTCATACAAACTTTTTGGTAGGTATATTTTAGGCAAGAAGAATAAATGGAGCGATGTGGATATGATAGATAAAGGATATATTTCTGTAACTCCTTTGCAAGTAGATCAGACAAATTTTTCTATGATAAAAAAAGTACAAAAAATTAAATTAGGCTAGTAAGTTAATTGCGCGATATTTTGTTAATTTTGTGAAGCGCGTGATTGTGAAGTTTACACAAGAAGTAAATGAGTGGAGGCGCACAATACAGAATTGCAGAAGACAAAACAAAAAAATGGAAAAATTTAAATTAGTATCAAACTTCAAACCATCAGGCGATCAGCCTCATGCAATTGACGAACTTTATCATAATTATCTTAAAGGTAAAAATTCGCAGGTTTTGCTTGGTGTTACTGGTTCAGGTAAAACTTTTGTTATGGCAAACGTAATAGAAAAACTTCAAAAACCTACTATTATAATCTCTCCAAATAAAATTTTAGCAGCTCAAACTTATGCTGAGTTTAAATCTTTTTTTCCAAATAATGCAATTGAATATTTCATATCTTATTATGATTACTATCAACCTGAAGCGTATATTCCATCAAGCGATACGTACATAGAAAAAGACGCTTCTATAAACGATCACATAGACAGACTTAGACTTAAAGCCACGACGTCTCTACTGGAAAGAAAAGATGTTATTGTAGTGGCATCTGTTTCATGCATATACAATCTTGGCTCACCTAAAGATTATCAAAATAGGTGCATTGAAATTATTTCAGGTAAAGAGAAATCAATGAAGAGACTATTATCTGAGCTTGTGACAAGCTATTATGAAAGAAATGAGGTTGAATTTATAAGAGGTCGTTTTAGAGTTAAAGGAGATACAGTTGAAATTTTTCCAGCTTATCTTGAGACTGCTATAAGGGTTGAATTTTATGGAGACGAAGTAGAAAGCATAAAAGAGTTTAATCCTCTTACAAGTGAGATAATAAACAAAAAAAATAAGGCTTATATATATCCTGCAAAGTTATTTGTTACAGATAGAAAAAAAATTGAAAGAGCCTTAAAAAATATACAGATTGAACTGGATGGACGTCTTAAGGTTCTAAAGTCTCAGAATAAGCTCTTAGAAGCTCAAAGGCTTGAGCAGAGAACAAAGTATGATATGGAAATGTTGAGGGAAACAGGTTCTTGTAATGGTGTTGAAAATTATTCAAGACATTTGTCTGGAAATCCTGAGGGAGCAAGACCAACTACTCTTATAGATTATTTTTTACAAGATAATAATGATTTTTTAATAATAGCCGATGAGTCGCACATATCTCTACCGCAGATTAGGGGGATGTATGAAGGCGATAGAAGTAGAAAACAGACTCTTATAGATTTTGGTTTTAGACTTCCGTCTGCGCTGGATAATAGACCGTTAAGATTCAATGAGTTTGAGGGGCTTATAAAAAAGATCATGATGGTATCTGCGACACCTGGAGCTTACGAGCTTGAAAGAAGTAAAAAGAACATAATTGATTTGATTATCCGTCCGACAGGTCTTGTGGATCCTGAAGTTGTCATTCGTCCTATTGAGGGACAAATACAAGATTTAATGGTTGAAATCAAAAAAACGGTTGATAAAAAACAAAGAACTTTGATTACTACTCTTACAAAAAAAACTGCTGAGGATTTAGCCTTTTACCTTAAAGAGAAAGGATTTAAGGTTGAATATTTGCATTCAGAAATAGAAACGTTGGAGAGGATAGAAATCCTCAGGGACCTTCGCTTGGGCAAATTTGATGTGTTGGTAGGAATAAATCTTTTGAGGGAAGGGTTAGATTTGCCCGAAGTGTCGTTGGTAGCTGTTTTGGATGCTGACAAAGAAGGTTTTTTGCGCTCTGAACCTACTCTTATACAGATTTGCGGCAGAGCTGCAAGAAATATAGATGGTCGTGTTATTTTTTATGCAGATAACATGACAGGTTCAATGCAAAGAGCTTTAAATGAGATGGAACGTCGTAGAAAAAAACAGATTGAATACAACAAAAAAAATGATATTCAGCCAAAGACAATAATAAAAGCTGTTCATGAGCTTGACGAATTTCAAAATTTATCAAGACAAAAGTCTATATCGCAAATTGTTGAAGAAGAAAGATACGATTATGTTGTTACACCTAAAAATATTGACAGTATAATCAAAGAATTGGAAGTACAAATGAAAGATGTGGCTGAAAATCTGGATTTTGAGACAGCTGCAGTCCTAAGGGATAAAATACTTGAGTTAAAAAATATGAAATTAGGCACCTCATCATTGGGAAAGAAAAAAAAGAAGTAAGAAAAATGAAGAAGTTCAACACATAATAGGAGTGAAAAAGGTAAAATAAAGGAAGAAAAAGAAGAGGGAAAGCATCTTTTTGACTTTTTGTATTTGTAAAGATATAAGAGGGACAAATGCAATAGTATAACAAGTTTTATAAGATGAGATACGAAATTAGATTGACAAATGAAAATTGTTATTGTAAAATCAAATTATATAAAAGAAGCCGCCCGGCTCACCTTAACCGTGTATTTGAAGTATATAAGTAATTTAGGGAAAAGGTTAAATGTTAACAATATTTTTGTCGCATAGCGACGCATTTAGGGGGCGGATATTATATCTGCTCCGATTTTTTATTTAAAAATTGGAAAGGGGCAATGTCCCAACTGCCAAGAGGGGGAGCTGTCGAAAACAGAAGATTTCGTATAAACCAATTTATTAGAGTTCCAGAAGTAAGGCTTGTTGATTGTGACGGAACTATGGTGGGAATAGTAAAAACATCTGAAGCTTTAGTAAAAGCGCAGGCAAAAGAGTTAGATTTGGTTGAAATTTCTCCTCAGGCAAATCCGCCTGTATGTAAAATAATAAACTTCTCTAAGTTTAAATACGATATGGAGAAGAAAGAAAAAGAAGCCAAAAAGAAACAAAATATTTCTCACTTAAAAGAAATACGAATTAGACCTCGTATATGTGAGCATGATTTAGAAGTTAAGATTAAGCGTGCCCGGGAATTTATAACTAGTGGAGATAAGGTACAACTTACAGCTATGTTTTCAGGTAGAGAGATGCAACACAAAGATTTGGGCATAAAAATTATGGATAAAATTAAAGAATCTTTGATTGATATAGCAGAACCAGAAGGAAGAACTTCTTCTATGGGTACCAGAGTATTTATGATTTTGATTCCAAAAAGAAATCTAAAGTAAAAAATAAATTAAATGACAAACTGCTTAGCTTAAATAAAAATATTTTGTTTAAGCAGCGTGTTGATAAACAGGGGAAAAAGATGCCTAAGATGAAGACTCACAGCGGATCAAAAAAACGTTTCAAAGTTACAGGAAAAGGGAAAGTTAAATATAAGAAGCCCGGACAGAGACATTTACTGACTGGCGATTCTGGCAATCAGAACAGAAAATCAAAGAAGGCTGTTATAGTGGCTGATTCAGATATGAAGACTATGAAGAAATTTATGCCTTATAGTTTTTAACGTTAATTTTATATTTACATAATTAAGGAGATTTGCGATGCGTGCAAAAAGTGTAGTATATACAAGACAAAAGAAGAAAAAAATATTTAGGCTTGCCAAAGGTTCTTATGCAACGAAGAAAAATCGTTGGAGAATGGTTATTCAACAAGTTGAACGCTCTCTTAATTATGCTTATACGGGAAGAAAAGACAATAAATCTAATTTCAGAACTCTTTGGATAGTTCGTCTTAACGCTGCTGTAAGAGAACAAGGAATTTCTTACAATAAGTTTATTTCCGGTCTTAAAAAGGCTAATGTGGCAATAGACAGAAAAATGCTTGCTGAAATCGCAGTAAACGATAATGCGACTTTCAAACAATTAGTTGAGATTGCAAAAGCCGCCTAAATTTAAAAATAAATGAAATTTTCTCCGGCAAAAACATTAATATTGTTTTTTCTTGGACTCATAGTGGCAGGTGCGACGCTTTTGTCGTTGCCTGCCTCTAATAGTTTTAGTAAATTTTCTTTTATTACAAGTCTGTTTACTTCAGTTTCTGCTGTATGCGTTACTGGTCTTTCAGTTGTAAATATAGGCGAATACTACTCTACATTTGGGCAAAGTATTATTTTAATTTTAATACAGTTGGGCGGATTGGGATATATGTTTGTATCCACTGTTATTACGCTGCTTCTTGGCAAGGTAGCTTTAAAAGATAGGCGCATCATGCAGGAGTTTTTTGATGTGTCGTCTTTTAAGGGGCTAAAATATCTTCTTTCAAAGGCAATTATTTTTGTTTTAGGAATAGAGTTTGTTGGGGCTTTTGTCTTAACATTGATTTTTCTTCGGGATTTCTCGTTTTTAAAAGCTGTTTACTTAGGAATATTTCATTCTATATCAGCATTTTGTAATGCGGGATTTAGTGTTTTCAACAATAGTTTAGCCATGTTTGCTGACAATCCCGGTGTTATTTATACTGTTTCTATTTTGATAATTTTAGGAGGGCTTGGCTTTTTTGTTATAGTTGATATTTACGATGCTTATAAAGAAAAGCGCAGACATTTGTCCACGCACACAAAAGTTGTTCTTTCTATGACTTTGATAATTATGGTGCTATCGTTTTTGTTATTTTTATTTTCCGATTTGCTAAAAGGGCAGGGGTTATTTCATTTAATAAACAATGCCTTTTTTCAAGCGATAAGTGCTAGGACAGCCGGATTTTATACTGTGCCTACATCTCTTTTTGACGAGTTTACTGAAATTGTATTGATGATTTTTATGTCTATTGGAGCTGCTCCAGGCAGCACAGCAGGAGGTATAAAAGTCACGACGTTGGCTTTAATTTTTGTATTTATAAGAAGCGTTCTAAAGGGTGATGACGATTATATTATCTTTAAAAGAAGAATACCGTACGACATAGTAAAGAAAGCTTTGGTTATTTTTATAGTATTTTTTGCTTTAATAGCATTGTTGTCGCTTGTCCTTATGTTGCAAGAAAATTATTTAAGACCTGTAACTGTTGTTTTTGAAGTGATTTCGGCGTTTGCCACAGTTGGCTTATCTCTTGATATTACGCCCGATTTGTCTTTAGCTGGTAAGATATATATTATTATAGCTATGATAACAGGGCGAATTGGAATATTAACAATGCTTATCCTAATGATAACTCCAATTAGTACAAAGAAAAAGGTTAAATATCCCGAAGGGAGAGTATTAGTCGGATAAAGGATGGAATCTAATGAAAAAGAAACAGTATGCCGTTATAGGACTTGGAACGTTTGGTTATAACGTAGCCGTAGAGCTTGAAAAGAAAGGCATACAAGTTTTGGCTATTGACAATGATTCTGAGATAATCAATAAAATAAGTGCGTTTGTCACTCAAGCATTGATAGCCGATGCTACTGACGAAAAGGCTATGGAAGACGCAGGAATTGCTGATTGCGACACTGTTATAGTTTCAATAGGCGAAAGCATAGAAACAAGCATTCTTTCAACATTGATAGTTAAAGAACTTGGCGTTAAAAATATTATCGTAAAATCAGCAAGTTCATGGCATTCAAAGGTTGCGGCTAAAATAGGAGCTAACACAATAGTTTATCCTGAATTTGAAATGGCAAAAAAGCTTGTTGATGGAATAAGATCTCCAAATATTTTGGAACAAATAGAACTTTCAAAAGAATATAATTTAATTGAAGTAGTTGCTCCTGAAGAAATTTTGGGCAAAACAATAAAGAGTTCTGGTTTTAGAAACAATTATGGCGTTAACATCATTGCAATTCGCAAACAAATTCCGTTTATTAACGATGATGGTCAAAGCGATATGAAAGAGGAAATAAACATGGTTCCTGGACCTGAAGACGAAATAGACCAAAATGATATTTTGGTGGTTGTCGGTTCAAAAGAGTCTTTGGCTAAGTTAAAAGGGGATAAATAATGATTAAGGGCGATTCTCAAGAGGCAAATCATATAGAGCTGGGGAAATTTTATTTTTTGAACAATAAATTCAACGAAGCTGTTGCAGAATTTAAAAAAGTTTTGGAAATAAATCCGTCAAATGCGGAAGCTTATTACAATATTGGACTCATAAAAGAAGTTTCTAATTTGCTCAATGAGGCGAAAGATATGTATTCAAAGGCTTTAGCTATATGTCCTGATTATAAAATAGCCAGAGATCGTTTGAACAAACTTATAGGCGTTGAAAATTAACTTATTTATAAAGGATTTGGTAATGAAAGATATTCGGCAAATTATAAATGAAGCGTTAGAAAAAGTGAAAAATGCCGATGTTTCAACTCTTGAAAATATTAAGGTGGAATATCTTGGCAAAAGTGGCGTTTTAACGCAAATTCTAAAATCGTTGTTTTCGTACTCAATTGATGATAAAAAAAGAATTGGTTCAGAGGCAAATAATGCAAAAAGCGTTATAGAGACTGAAATAGAAAATAAAAAAGAAAATCTTAAAAAATCTTTGCTTGACGAAAAAATGCGCAAGGAAAAGCTTGATAACTCCAAAAGTTTTTATTTTCCTTTTTCAAATGGAAGCTTTCACCCTGTAATACAAACGATACAGGATATAACTGCTGTTTTTAAATCTCTTGGTTTTGCTGTTGCCGAAGGACCTGAAATAGAAACTGATTGGTATAATTTTGAGGCTTTAAATATCCCAGATAACCACCCTGCTAGAGATACGCAGGACACATTTTATATTGAAGGTATGAAGGCTTTACTTAGAACGCACACTTCCCCGGGTCAAATTCACGTTATGGAAAAACATAAACCGCCTATAAAGGTTATTGTTCCTGGTAAAGTTTACAGAAACGAGGCTTCCGACGCTACGCATTTTTCAACGTTCCATCAAGTTGAAGGTTTAGCTGTTGATGAGAACATAACGTTTGTTGATTTAAAGGCTGTGCTGTCGGACTTTGTGCACAAATTTTTTGGTTCTGATATAAATATACGTTTTAGACCATCGCATTTTCAGTTTACGGAGCCTTCAGCGGAAGTTGATATGCAATGCATTTTCTGTAAAGGAAAGGGGTGCAGACTTTGTAAATCTTCAGGCTGGATAGAAATTTTGGGTTGTGGTATGGTACACCCGAACGTTTTAAAAGCCGTTCATTACGATTCTGGAAAATACACTGGTTATGCTTTTGGCTTGGGCGTTGAAAGAATAGCTATGTTTAAATATGGGATTGACGATATTCGTTTATTCTACGAGAATGATTTGAGATTTTTAAAACAGTTTTAAGGAAATAAACATGAAAATATCATATAACTTGCTAAAAGAATTTATTGATTTTGAAGCGAGACCTAGCGATCTCGCTTCAATTCTTACGTCTATCGGCATAGAGTCTTCTGTAATTTTCCAAGACTGCGCTTGGACTGGTGTTGTGACAGCAAAGGTTTTAGACGTCCAAAAACATCCTGGAGCAGATAAACTTTCTTTGTGCAGACTAAGCGATGGAAGTAATGAATATTTAATAGTTTGCGGAGCAAAAAATATTGCTTTAGGGCAAACTGTTCCTCTTGCAAAAATAGGTGCGGTTCTTCCGGGAAACTTTGAAATAAAGAAATCAAAGATAAGAGGCATTAATTCTGAAGGCATGATTTGCTCGGAAAAAGAACTTGGATTAAAAGAAGAGTCCGAAGGCATTTTTGTCCTTGACGAAAAAACAAAAATAGGACTCCCTCTTGAAAAAGTTCTGGATGGTATAGATTCTATTTTGGAAATAGAAATAACAGCTAATAGAGGCGATTGTTTAAGCCATTTAGGTATTGCCAGAGAAATTGGAGCTAAACTTCGCAAAGCTGTGTCTGTTCCGCAAGTAAAAGTTCTAAAAAAACTTCCAGTGTTAAACTGCATTGAAATAAAGTCCAATTTATGCAAGAGATATATAGGAAGTGTTATTTCGGGCGTTAAAGTTGGAGATTCACCGAAATGGCTTATAGACATTTTGGCAAAAAGCGGTATAAGGTCAATAAATAATATAGTTGACATAACAAACTTTGTTATGATTGAACTTGGACAACCTTTGCATGCTTTTGATCTAGCTAAACTTTCTTCAAAAAAAATTATCGTAAGAGAAGCTGCTAGCTTGGAAAAAATAACAGCTCTTGACGGAAAAGATTATAAATTAGAGTCAGGAATGCTTGTTATTGCCGATGAACAAAAACCTGTTGCTATAGCTGGAATTATGGGTGGAAAATTTTCGGGTGTTGATGATAAAACTGAAACGATTTTTCTTGAAAGCGCCATCTTTGACGCGTCTTCAATAAGGAAAACCTCAAAAAAATTAAATCTTTCGTCAGACTCCTCTTACAGATTTGAAAGAGGTTTGGGTTGGGATATAGCCGAACTTGCCGTATGGAGAGCGGCAAACCTTATAACTGAAATTGCATGCGGCAAGCAAGAAGCTCTGGAAGACTTGAATACTGTTAAATATGAAAAGACAAAAATAGCTTTGAGAGTTGAAAGAGTAAGCAAAATCTTGGGTTATGTTGTTGAAGAAGATGAAATAGGTGAAATTTTAAGATTCTTAGGCATAGATTTACAGCCAAGAGGCGAGATGATTCTTTGTACAATTCCGTCTTGGCGCAACGATATAAAAATTGAAGTTGATTTGATTGAAGAAATTGCAAGAATCAAAGGTTATAACGCTATACCAACTTCAAAAACAAATACATATTACTCCTATACGCCAAATAATTCATTTCTTTCATCTATAGTTGAAGAATTTAGAACTAAACTGAAAGGTCTTGGTTTTAGCGAGGCTTTGAATTGTAGTTTTTTAGAAGTTTCAGAGCTTGAAAAATTTGGATTAAAATATTACTACAAAATAGCAAATCCAATGTCTAAGGAAAACGAGGTTTTAAGATCGTCATTGCTTCCATGTCTATTTAAGAATTTAATACTCAATATAAGCCAAGGCTCTGAAAGTGTATCGTTGTTTGAGCACGGCAAAATCTTTGCAGAGGTTGGGGAAAGAAAAGCTTTTTCTGCCATAATGTACGGTAGAGTTTGGCGTGAGTGGTGGAAATGGGCTGAGCAAAAAGTAAATCCTAAATTTGATTTTTATTTTGGCGGTGGTATAATAAAAAATATTTTGCCGTCAGAAGAGTTTATGATAGCTGAAAACTTAACTCCTTCAAGTTATTTTCATATAGGAAAAACTGCGGCTATTCTTTTTAGAGGCAAAGTAATAGGACAATTTGGCATTTTAAAGCCTTCGCTTACAAGCGATATTAAAGATGAAGTTTTTTACTTTGAAATGAATTTGGAGACTGTTGAAAATATATGTGTCAAAAAAAGCGCTTTTTATAAAGCGTACTCAAAATTTCCTATAGTAAAGAGGGATATTTCCGTAACTGCAGATAAGTCTCTACAGTTTGCAGAAATAGAAAAAGTTGTAAAAGCCATCATGAAATCCGGTGGTATCTTGAAAGATTATTCGCTGTTTTCTGTGTACAATGACGAAACTAAATTGGGTGATGGAAAAATAAGCTATTCTTTCAGATTGTCGTATAGAAATGACGAAAAAACATTAAGCGATAAAGAAGTAAACGACGATGTCGCAATTCTCTTAAATAAACTAGATTCCGACTTGAACGTTAAGTTGAGGCAATAGCTATTTGAGCAATTTGCTGTCATAAATATTCCGCTTGGAAACTACGGGCGTGAGCCCGTAGAGGAAACAAACTCCCAAGACTTGTTTTTCCGTAAGTATGTTAAAATAGACGAATGCAAAAAAGGAAACAAGCTC
>JAITDI010000008.1 GCA_031282625.1 Candidatus Endomicrobiellum meruensis
AATATAATAAACAACGGGATAGAATCAGTAGAGAACAAGAAAGCAGAGATAGAAGTAAGGTATGAAGAAAAAGGAGAAGAAGTAGAGATAAGGGTGAAGGATAACGGGAAAGGAATGCCAAAAGAGATGGTTGAGAAGTTAATGAAAGAAGAAGAAATAGGAACAACGAAGAAAGAAGGACATGGAATAGGGACGCAGCAGATAATAAGTACGATAAAAGCAATGAATGGACTGCTAAAGATAGAGTCAAAAGAGAATGTAGGCACAGAGTTTATAGTTAGTTTTAAGAAAGCACAAGAATCAAATAATTGAAAAATTAAGTTTGTTGGTTTGAGATCTGAGGATAATATGGCAAAAGCAAAAAAAGCGATAATTTTATTTTCTGGTGGTTTAGATTCCACAACAGTTTTATATTACGCTATGAATAGAGGATATAAATGTAATTGTTTGTTATTTGATTATGGTCAGAAACACAAAAAGGAGATAAAAGCAGCTCTTAAAATTGCAAAGGCTGTTAAAGCTGGACATTCCATTGTAAATATATCTCTTCCTTGGTCTAATGATGCTTTGACAAATAAAGATAAAAAAGTTCCTATTCATAAAGGTCTTCCAAAATCTGTTCCTCCTACTTATATTCCTGGTAGAAACACACTCTTTATTTCTTACGCGCTTTCTTATGCGCAGTCAATAAATGCGGAAACAATTTTTATTGGCGTTAATGCTGTAGATTTTTCAAATTATCCTGACTGCACGCCGGATTTTGTAAAAGCGTACAATAACGTTTTAAAGGCTTTAAAAACAAAAATAACGATTCAAACTCCGCTTTTAAAAATGAATAAATCTCAAATAATAAAACTTGGAACAAAATTGAACGTTCCATATGAACATACATGGACTTGTTACAATGGTTACAGTAAACCTTGCATGAAATGCGATTCCTGTAAGTTAAGAGCAAAAGGTTTTAAAGAAGCAAAATTGCTTGATCCTGCGTTAGGAAGGAAGTGAAGTGTCACTTCTAACAAAAGCCCCAGTATATGAAATATTTTTTTCATTCCAAGGAGAAGGACTATATACTGGGCTTCCTCAAGTTTTTTTACGCTTTGCAGGCTGCAATCTAAAATGCAGGTATTGCGACACGTCATATTCAACTGTAATTTCTAAAAAAGCAAAATATTTGAGATCTGAGGAAATATTAAAAAAAATTTACTCTGTTTATAGTAAAAATAAAAGTACTTTTAATCGGTTAGATATTGATAAACCGTCTATTTCAATTACAGGCGGCGAGCCGTTGATTTATGTGGATTTTTTGAAAGAATTGTTGCCAAAGATTTGGGAAAAGGGGTTTAGCGTTTATCTTGAGACAAACGGGACATTGCCTAAAAATTTAAAAGAAGTAATTGCCTTTTGTGATGTTGTTTCAATGGATTTTAAATTTAGTTCGGAATGCGGTAAAACTTTTTGGATAGAGCATAGAGAATTTTTGAAAATTGCCAAAAATAAAGCATTTGTTAAATGCGTTATAACAAAAAATACTAAACTGCAAGAAATAAAAAAGTCAGTCGGGCTTATAAAAAGCGTTTCAAAAAATATATGTTTAGTTCTTCAACCATCTATTGACAAAAATATTCCAGACATACAAGATCTTTATAAATTTTACAATCAAGCCAGAAAAGTATATCCAAATATTTATCTTATGGTGCAAATGCACAAAGTTTACAAGATTAAATAACTAGCTCTCTGTTTTCCAACTGTTCATAATTAAAAATACAAAAATCTAAATAAAATATAAATATTTTTATATTAATACTATATTTGCATATGAAAAAGTTATTAAATAGCTTTTTATTTATAATATTTGCGTGATACTCTTTAGTTTCCTGAGTTTAAGAGTAAAATTTTTTAATATTTCCTCAGAGTTCAAATATTTTGCTTTTTTAGAAATTACAGTTGAATATGATATGGTCACATACCTGCATTTTAGATTGCAGCCTGCAAAGCGTAAAAAAACTTGAGGAAGCCCAGTATATAGTCCTTCTCCTTGGAATGAAAAAATATTTCATATACTGTGGAGCTTTTGTTATAGGTATTAGTAAAGTAATATAGGTTAAGAAGATGTTGAAAGAGATTTTATTTCAGTGTCTGCAATCTTTGAATATTTTAAGTCATACTTTTTAGCAAGATTATAGTTTTCAATGGCTTTTTCTTTATCTTTACGTTTTGCATATATTTTTGCTATTCCTGCATATCCTGCGCCGAATTTTTGGTTCAGCTCAATTGTTTTTCCAAAATCTGAAAAAGCCGCGTCGTCATTATTTTGTAAAGAGTAAATTTCAGCCCTTTTAAAGTAAGCCAAAAATGCTTGTGGTGAAAGTTCTATCACTTTGTTTAAATCTTCCAGAGCTTTGCCTAAATCTCCCCTTTCGGCGTATATGTCTGCTCTCAGAAAGTACCCTTTAACGTATGCTGGATCTTTTGAAAATATTTTTGACAAATCGTCTAAAGCTGCGTCATATTTTTTGTTTTTATAATTTATATTAGCTCTATTATATTCTGTCTCAATATCGTTTGGATGTAATGAAGGAATATTAGTTCTAATTTCATTGTTATCAATTGAGTCTTCTTTTTTGCTTTTTTTAAACAGTTTAGAAAAAAATCCTATCTTTTTTGGTTTTTCTTTATTATTTTCTTCTGTAGGTGTTAAGATTGTTGCCTGAGGTGCTTTAGGTGTTTCTTGTTGAGTCTGAACATTTTCGGAAGGTGTTGTAGCGGGCGTAATTATAGCTGTTTCAATATTTTGTTCCTGTTCTTTAATGGGTTGCGTTTGTTGTTCAGATGACTGTGTTTTTTCAGTTTGTACAGTCGTCTCTTGAGACCCATTTTTAATAGGTTCTATATTTGTTTGCACAGTGGGGTTGGAATTATCTTGCTCTTTGGTACTTTCAGAATTTAAAAGAGTTTCTTGTTTAACTTGTGAGTATTCTTGTTGAGAGAGCTGTTGATCTTTTGTTTGTTGTTCTTCCTGTTGGGCGATAATCTTTTTTTCAACAGGGACATCTGCAGATGGATTAAGTTTAAGAGCTTGCTCAAAGTCTGCTTCAGCCTCTTTATCTTTTTTTAATTTTTGATACATATATCCGCGTTGTTTGTAAATTTCTGCATTTTTATTATTCAGAGTTATAGCGGATGTATAGTCTTTTACAGAATCTTTATATTTTTCATATTTAGCAAAGAATTCACCTCTTTCAACAAAATTATTGAAAGAAGCATGTAGTTTTAAAGTTTTATCATAATCTTTTTCAGCTTTATCAAAAATATTTTTTTCATTATAAATTTTTGCTCTTAGAAGATAGTACTCATATTTTTTTGAATCTTTTTCTATGGCTTTGTTTATATCTTGTAAAGATGTGTCAAAATCTCCGGATTTAAATTCTGCGTAGGCTTTGTAATAATATATATCGCCATCGTCAAATCCAAATTCAATCGCTTTTTTTAGGAAATTTATTGACTCAGGAAAATTGGTTGATTTATAACTGCATATTCCTAAGTATCTATATACTCCATTTTCAGTAGTTTTAAGTTCAAGAGATTTTTGCATGTCGTTGAAGCAGTCTTGATAATTTTGAAGATTATAATTAAGAACGCCTCTAAAATACCTTGCGCTTGCATTATCTGGTTTTAAATCTATAATTTTGTTTACATCCTCAAGAGATTTTTGAAAATTATTTTTTGCCATGTAATGCTCAGCTCTTAATATATAATTCTGTGCATTGTTGGGATCAATTTCAATTGCTTTTTCAATATCTTTAAAGAAATTTTCCTCTTGTCCTAAAATTTCGTAACATTGAGAGCGCTTGTTTAATATTTCTATATTTGACGGATTTAGTTCCAATGCTTGCGAATATATAGTCAATGCGGCGGCAGACTGTCCTGATAAATCATAAACTTTTGCAAGACCCGTAAGAATTGCGATATCTTTTGATTGCGTTAATTCTTGAGCTTTTTTATAATCTGTTTCGGCGTTTTTATAATCTTGTTTTTTTATATATAGTTCAGCCCTTGCCACATAATGTTTATAGTTTTCAGGTTCAGCTTTGATGGCTTCAGCTGCTTCTCCAAAGGTCGTAATGTTAGAATAGTCTTTTGGCGTAGCAGAAGAAGCACTTTGAGACATTTCCTGCATTTCGGACTTAATGTTTTCAGGTTTTTGGTCAGTGTCCTGAGAAGATGTTTGTTTAATTTCTTCAGGTTTTGATTCAACCTGAGGTGTTGCAGTTTGTTTAGGCTGATCGTTTTGTTTTCCTTCTGTTTCTTTAGAAAGCGTTGCGCTATTTGTTGCAGTCTCGTTATTCTCGATTTGTTTTGGTTCATCTTTCGATTTTTCTTCCGGTATTTGTTGGAGAATAGGCTGAGTATTTTTCGTTCCATTTGGAATTTGGCTACTTTGAACAGTTTTACTATTTTCAGGACTTAGAGCTTCATCTTTGGATTTTTGTTTTGAGAGTTGTTGAGGAGCAGGATGAGTATCTTCTTGAGGGTTTGGAGCATTTAGTTCTGTATTAGAAGTTTCTTGTTTGTTTTCTTTTGTTGCTGCAGCTTTGTCCAGATTTGTTTTTTTTATTATAGCGTCTATATTATTTAATTTATTTTTTAAGTCGTCTAGTAAAGAATTTTTTTCATGGACGGTTGGCTCTCTAAATGGTTCATTTTTCTGTAAACGTTTTTCGTAAGAAATATTTTCTTTATTTTGTTCAGATGTTTGTTGTTGTGGACTGGAGTTATTTTCTGGTTGAGACGCATGTTCAGGCATCTCTAATACTTTCTGTTCCTGATTGTTGCTGCTTTGGGCGGAATTATTTTGGTTATCAGGCTTTTCCAAATCCGGCATAATGCCTCCTTGGCAAGATAATATTATTTTTTCTTCTTTTTCTTTCTAGTTCCAATTATCAATCCTAGAAACATTCCTATTTGCATAGCAAAAATAGCATTAAAAGAAATTAATATTCCTACGACAAGCCCTATTGCTCCACCTATAACAAGCCCCTCCACATCGTATGTTTTTTCTATGTTTTCTTCTTTTTCTATGTTGCCGATATTTTCTTTTTCAATCTCAGCTCCGGGTTCTTCTTTTTTAATTTGAGGGTTGTCTGTATGTTGTTTTTCTTCCGACATTTGCTCTCCTCAGGCGTATTAAAGAATATTCAAATCTTTGATAGCCTTAATAGCTCTGTCTTTTGTAATCTTTGGATTTTCTATTTGTAATTCTTCTATTTTATTTTTTGCAATTTTTATCCATTTGCCTGCGGGTTTATCAAATATTTCCATCAACTCTTTGCCTGAAAACATCTCGCCTTTAGGATACAACATATTTTTTAGTTTTAAATCTTCAATTCTTGCATTCAACTCTACAAGTTTGTTTTCATCGTTTATTTTACCATAATCAGCTTTTGAGATCTCCATTATTAAATCAAACTCGTTTCCGCATCTTTTAAAAAATCTTCTTATTGCGCTGTCTGACCAGTTGTTAGTATACATTTTGGGGTACATATGGTTTTTTATGATAGATAATACTCTCACTATAAAATCTTTCGGGTATTTAAGTCTTTTTAAAATACCTTCAGATTCTTTAGCGCTTTCAGATTCATGTTCTAAAAACGATATTTTATTTCCCGTTTTTTTATATGTTTTGAATTTTCCTATATCATGAAGCAGTGCCGACATTCTTAAAGTAACGTCATTTTTTGTTCTGTCCAATACTTTTAAAGTGTGTGTAAAAACATCATCAAAGTGATACTCTGCCGGTTGTTCCAAATTTTTTAATCTTACAAGTTCTGGAAGAATTTCTTGCAATAAATTTATATCGTCCATCATTAAAAAAGCTTTTGAAGGAGTATGTTCAATAAGTATTTTATTTAACTCGCCTCTTATGCGTTCAGGTGAAACTATATTTATACGTTTTGCCGAAGTTTTCATGGCGTCATAAGTTATAGTCTCTATACTAAAGCCCAATTGCAAACTTTGCCTTACTGCCCGCAAAATCCTTAAAGGATCTTGTCTAAAAATTATCTCTGCATTTTTGGGATCTGTCACTCTTATAGTTTTGTTTTTTATGTCTTTAATGCCTTTAGAAGTGAAATCAAGAATTGTCATATCGCTTAGTCTTAAAAACAAAGCGTTAATTGTAAAATCCCGTCTTAGAGCATCTTCTTCCAAACTGCCAAGAGTAGTATCTGGATTTCTGGAATCAAATTCATAATACTCTTTTCTTGGCATTACAAATTCTACTTCTTCGTTGTCTATAAATAACTTTGCAGTTCCAAACCTTTCAAAGACAACGAGGTTATGCAAACTGTATTTTTTTGCAAGAATCTTTGAAAAATTTATACCTGAAAATTGTCTATCGGCAATCTCATTTTTAGAGCAGACCATAATGTCTAAATCTTTAGGTTCTCTGTCTAAGAACAAATCTCTTACAAATCCACCTACAATGTAAGCTTCAAAATTATTTTCTTTTGCGGAAAGAACAATCTTACTTATTATTGATAGGTATCTTTCCGGCAAAACTATACTTTTCATATACGCTGATATTATAACATATTTAAATTATTTATCGGATCTTTTTTTATCTTTACAGTAAGAATCTTTTTTACAACAGTTACAATTACATTTACTTTGTAATAGACGTTTTATTAAAAAGATAAAAGCAATTGCTACAATAATTATTATTGCTGCAGTTTGTAACATATCAATCCCCTTTTGTTTCTATATGCCAAGATTTAAAAATGTTCCTAATTGAAATACAATGAAAGATGCTATCCAAGCGAAAATAGTGTTGCCTATAACAAGCAGCGTAAGCCACTTCAAACTTGAACCTGTTTCTTTAAAGAACACAGAAACTGAAACAATGCAAGGCAGATATATTAAGCAAAAAATAAGGAAAGTTATACCTTTAAGAGGAGACCAGTCTTTGTCAGAGGCTATTTTTTCTTTTAGAGGTTGATGGTTGTCATTGTCTACTATAGAGTAAATTGTCCCAAGCGTACTTACTATAACTTCTTTGGCTGCCAAGCCTGCTAATAAAGCTATTGCTCTGTTTCCATCCATGCCTATTGGTTTGAATACAGGTTCAAGGTACTTTCCAGCCCTTCCGGCAAAACTATGTTTAAGCTGTATTGCTGCTTGCTCGCTTTGAGATAGATTTTCATTTACTGGAGCTTTAGGATATTCAAATACAAACCATACAACTATGGAGATGAGGAGTATTACGGTTCCTGCTTTACGGACATACAACCATCCCCTTTCCCACATTTTTAGGAACAATCCTTTCAAAGTGGGAAGATGATACGGAGGAAGTTCCATAACAAAGTGGGAGACTTCTCCTTTTAGAATAGTTTTGCTTAAAAGCTTAGCCACACTAAGTGCAATAGCTATGCTTAATAGGTACATTATAAACATTATTCCCGCTTGATATTTTACAGAAAAAAATGTTCCGATAATTAAAGCAAACACGGGAAGTTTTGCCCCGCATATCATAAAAGGAACTACAAACATTGTTATAAGCCTGTCTCTTTTTGAGTCCAGCGTTCTTGTAGCTAGTATTCCAGGCACAGCGCAACCGTTAGTGGAAAGCATTAAAGGAAGGAAAGACTTTCCATGAAGTCCAAACTTGCTCATAGTTTTATCCATTACAAAAGCCACTCTTGCCATATAACCTGAATCTTCAAAAAAAGCAATAGCAAGAAACATAAATAATATAAGTGGAAAAAATCCAAACACTCCACCGACTCCACCGATGATTCCGTAAACAACTAAAGATTCTATCGGTCCTTGAGGAATTATTGCTGCCGCGAGTTGTCCAAATTTGTTGAAGAATAATCCAAATATTTTTACAAACGGTATTGAAAAAGAAAATGTAAATTTAAAAATTATATACATAACCAAAGCAAAAATAGGGATACCTAAATATTTATTTAAAGCAAACGTGTCTATAATCTCGCTTATATCTACTTTTTGTTTATATACTTTTTTAATAACAGTTTTTACTACGGAATTTGCAAACCCATAGCGTCTGTTTGTAAGCTCCATTTCTAGTTTTTTTCCAAAATGATCTTTTAGATGCGCTTGGCTTTGTTTCAATTGTTTTAAAATGTCAGTTCCATTGTCTGCTTTAGAAACAATCTGCAAAGCTAATGAGTCATTATCCAGAAGTTTTATGGAAAGCCAACATGAAGGAAATTTTGACAAGTCTTTACTTTTTAAAACAAGGGCGTCAAGTTTGTCTACTTCTATTTTAATATCTTCGCCATAATCAACCTTAGCTCTTGTCTGATTTTTAAGTTTGCCGTTTTTATAATAGCTAACTAAACAATCTAAAATTTTGTCTATTCCTATTGATTTGTTTGCGACAGTATTAAATACAGGAACGCCTAAAAGCGCTTCCATTTCTTTTGTATCTGCAATTTTTCCTTGAGATTTTAAAATGTCAGACATGTTTAAAACTACAATTATAGGAATATGTAATTCCGTTATTTGAGTAAACAAATACAAGTTACGTTCCATATTTGATGCATCTACAACGTTTATTATAACATCTGGTTTATTTTCAAGCAGAAAGTTCCTTGCAACAACTTCATCTTCAGAAAATGCTGAAAGGCTGTAAACGCCTGGCAAATCAATAAAATTTATTTCAATATCTTTGTATTTTCTCAAGCTTTCTTTTTTTTCAACAGTTATGCCCGGATAATTCCCAACATTTTGGTTAGATCCAGTTAAATCGTTAAAAATTGTGGATTTTCCTATATTTGGATTGCCTGCTATAGCAACTTGGATAATCTTTGTGGTTGCCATAATTATTTCCTTTTTAATAATATTTTGTCAGCAACTCGGTGATTTAAAATTATTTTTGAACCTTTGACCTTTACCATCACACCGCCTCTGCTGCCTCTATTTTGTATTACAACTACTTTTTCGTTTTGGACAAACCCCAGTTCAAACAGTCTGTGGGCAAGCTTATCATTGCAATCCGGGTACATATGCGTATGATGGTGGTTATGATGATGATGATGGTTATGTTCAGACAATTTGTACATGCAATAAGTAGCAGAAAATTTATAATTACCAGGGACAGCATCGCTCAGTTTAACTATACCATTATAAGATAGACGCTTATTAAAAGATTTAAACTTTTGAAAATGAGCTTTAACCCAATGTTTATGTAAGTACTCGTAAATTTGTTTTGTTATTGATTTAATAAAATGCATATAGCCTCTTTTAGTTTCATATAAAAATTTTAGTTTAAACTAAAACAACATTGCAATACAATCAACAAAGATATTTTTAATCTTACTTATTCCATTCTTCTAAGTAATTCTTTAAACTTAATATATCTTCTTCATTTTTAAGAAAATATTTTTTTAGAAGCAAATGCAATCTTTCTATTTTATGTACGGTTTCAAGTCCTATAGAATGTTCAACCTCGCAAGCTTCTTGATCTGCAACTTCATCGTTTACAAACAATAATTTATTTAGAAAATTATATAAGATATCATGTTTTTTTTGTACTTCTAATGCGAGAGCTTCTCCTTGATATGTTAAATCCACGTATCCGTATTTTTCATGAATTACAAGATTATTTTCAGCTAAAAATTTTATAGCCGTATTAACGCTGGAACTTTTAACATTTAAAAATTTTGCTATGTCCCCTATTCTTGCGTACTTTCTCTCTCTCTTGAGCATAGCAATTGTTTCAAGATAGTCTTCAAGCGAGGCGCTTAAAGTGTTAAGCGATTCTCTTTTCTTAAACTTTGCCATTTAACCCTCGTAGTTCCAAATGTTAGAATTAGTATAGAATTTTTTAGTTTTATTGGCAATTTTTATAATAAAAAAATTTTTGCTCCGACTCTTTGAATAGAGTCGTTGGAGAAAAATTTTGCCGAGATATTTTTGATAAGATTGAAAAAGAAAACAACCTAAGGTTACTAACTTTATCTAGTCTGATAAACTTAGCCTATAAAATATCAATAAAATTTTTAAATATTCTTAGACAATATTTCTTTGTTTGCTCTAAATATATTCATTGACAAGTTTTCTGAATATTTTGTACCTTAAATCACGATGAAAAAACAAATAAATTTATTTATTTTTGTTTCATTTTTTATAAATGTTGTAGTTCATGCTCAAAACAATTCTTTAACTTTGAAAGAAGCAATATCTATAGGTGTAAATAACAACCCTGGCATAAAAGCTACCAACCAAGTACTTGAAAGTTGTTCTCATAGTGCATCTGCCGCTAAGGGCAGATATTTGCCAAGAATAGACGTTGTTGGATTAGCAAATAAAATAGATAAGCCGGTTAGTTTGGATTTTAACGATATACGTACGGCGATAATTTCTGCAGATGTAGCCACCTATAAACTCTTGGGTGGTACGACTCCTGATTCATTGCAACAAGCCCTTAATAAAAACATATCATCTTTTGAGAAAAAAGTTTTAAATGATACTTTCGTCAGGGTAATGGCTACATTTATACAGCCTGTATTTACAGGGTTTAAAGTTTCGGCAAATGCTTCGGTAAAAAAGCTGGAAAAAGAAGTCGCCGAAATTAATCTTCGATTGACAACGAATTCCGTTATATCTTCTATAATAGAAGATTACTATAGATTAAAGCTTGTTGAGCAGGTTGTGCAAATACGAAAAGACTATCTTGAAGATATAGAAAAACATGTTGATAATGCAAAAAGACTTTACTCAAATGGTATGATATCAAAGGCAAATTATTTGAGAGCAGAGGTTGCTCTTTCTGAAGCTCAAAGAGACTATAAACAAGCTTTAGCAGATAAAGATTTAATCTTAATTTTGTTAAGCAACAATATAGGACGTGATATAAAAGATATGGTTTTGTCTTCCAATATGGAAATACTTCAAACTTTAAAAAGCATAGATTATTACGAGTCAAAGGCGGAGGCAAACAATGATTCCCTTAAACTTTTGGACACCAAAAAACAAATGTTAAAACAAAAGCATAAAGTCTCAGTCGGGAATCTTCTTCCAAATATTTCTTTAGCAGGAGAGTACCAAATACTTCAGAATGACTTATCTATTGTTGAACCCAAATGGGTTGTCGGGGCTATCGCTTCTTTGAATATTTTTGGCGGAGATTCTGACATTAACGAGATTAAAGCCATAAAAGCTCAAATCAATGCAATAGATTCTCAGAGTTTAGACGTAAAGAATATTGTCCGAACAGGAGTTAAAAACTTTTACCATAAATGCGAGGCTGCAAAGAATGATTATGAAGCTTTGCAAAGCAGCGAAGAGCTTGCCAAAGAAAATTTAAAACTTTATCAGACATCTTTTAAGGAAGGGCTTGCCACTTCTTTAGAAGTTTTAGATGCGGAACTTGCTTTTACAAAGATAAAAGTGGACCAAGCAAAAGCTATTTTTGACTATAATAGCGCTTATGCTAATTTGTTGAATATTTGTTCAATTCTGCAAGAAGAGGAGTTCTCGCAATGATGTTTACCAAAAAGTTTTTTATTGTTACCCTGTGGATAGCGTTAACAACAATATTATTTGCGTGTTCAGGAAATAAGAAAGTTATAGTTGGCGAAATAGACGCTGCCGAGATAGATGTAAGCGTAAAAGTTCCCGGGAGAATTGCTGAGATTTTTGTGAGCGAAGGTGAAATTGTTAAAAAAGGACAAGCTCTTGGAAGGCTTGAAGGCAAAGAGCTTGACGCTAAACTTAAAACAGTAAGTGCTGCTATGAAAGAAGCAAATGATCAATTTGTATTGGCAAAGAATACTTACAGTAGAATGCAAAATCTATACAATAATAATGTAATATCAAAGCAGCAGTATGACGAAGTTAAATATAAATATAAAGCAGCTCAGCAAAAAATTCAAGCTGTAAAAGGGCAAAGAGACGAAGTTATGGCGTACTATTCTGAACTTACCATTATTTCCCCTATAGACGGAGAAATAGTTCAAATCATTTCAAATTCAGGCGAGCTAGTGTCAACCGGTTATCCAATATTTACGATTTTTAATCCAAACGATATTTGGGCAGTGTTTAATATACGCGAAGATGATTTAAAAAATATACATAAAGGCGATCTTTATAAAGTTTTCTTTCCTGCGTTAAACAAAACATCTGATATGGAAGTAACATATATCTCTGCATTAGGGGCTTTTGCTTCTTGGAAACCTACCACTCAACAAGGTAATTATGATTTAAAAACTTTTGAAGTTAGATTAAAAAGTAAGGGTGCAATAGAAAACTTAAGACCTGGAATGACCGCTGTTTTAAAATGAAAAAAGTTTTAAATATTATTACGCGGGAATTGAAGTATATTTCTAAAAGCAGGCTTTTTGTTTTTGCTTTGCTTGTTTTTCCTATATTAGATATTTTGCTTCTTGGCGGAATATACATGTCTGGGACGTTGACAAAACTTCCAATTGCCGTGATAGATAATGATAACACAAAAATATCGCGCAATATTGTAAGATATTTTAACGCATCCCCTGATATGCAATTAAACTATAGGCTTTCAAACGTAAACGAGTTGCATGATTTGTTTAACAATCAAAAAGCAGTTTTGGGTTTGTACATTCCTAAATATACTCAAAAAAATATTAAAAGGCAAAAACCTACAAGCATAACGGTTTTTATAAACTCGTCAAATTATATAATGGGAAATATGATGGATTTAGACGCGACAACTATTCTTTCAACAATTGCTGCAGGTGTTAAATATAAGACGCTTACAAAAAAAAGTGTGCATCCAAAACAAGCTATTGATTTAGTGCAGCCTGTACAAATAAATCAAGCAAAGCTATTCAACCCTTCGTTAAATTATAATTTTTACTTAACTCCTGGAATTTGGCTATCTGTACTTCATCAACTTTTAATACTTGTCGGAGCTTTGACAATATCTTCCGAGTTTGACTTAAGGACAATAATGTTAATGCTTAGAATATCTCGTAAGAGTTTATTTAAGGCTTTGGCTGGTAAAATGATTGTTTACTGCTTGTTTGCTTTTTTGCATTTTGCGTTTTTGTATTTTATTATATTTCCTATTTTTGGCATACCTATAGTATATTCAAAACTTGCAGCTATGGGTTTAAGTTTATGTTTTTCTTTTGCTTCAATTTCTTTAGGCTTTTTTTTAGCTTCTCTATTAAAAACAAGAATGAACACATTAAAAGGTTGTTTGCTTATTTCTGCTCCTGCTTTTCTGCTTTCAGGATATACTTGGCCTTTAGATCAAATGCCGAAAGTTTTAAAGACACTTGTGCAAGTAATACCTCTTACGCCTTTTCTTGAAGTTTTTAGAAAGATTTATCAACAAAATCTTGGAATAGAATTTACATTTTATTACTTAATACAGTTGATAGGTATAGGCATAACGTATTTTTATTTTTCTTACTGTATTATTTCCATGAGAATATATTTTTTGAGAAAAAGATCCAAGGGTATTTTATTTACGGGTTATTAAAACAAAAATATTATTAAATATTTACAGGTTAAATGAAAATTAATAAGAACAAAGTTCCTATTGTTTTATCACTACTTGTTTTGTTTTCAAGTAAAGCGTTTCCTGTTGCTTCAGGTACGACTGTCTTTGATTTTTTAAAACTTCCCAAAAATGCGACTCAAGCAGCTCTTGCTTCAATGTCCTCTTTTGGTAGGAGCACGTCTATGCCAAATCCTGCGGTTTTGGGATTGGTGGATAAATGCAACATTCAAGCAACGCACGCATCGCATATTCAAGATGTATCCTATAATACCGCTTATATTGCAGTTCCTATAAGAATTATATCCGACGGTTTGGATTATAGCAAGATTGGTAGAGTAAGAAAAACTGATTATTTTGCACCTCCTATAAAACAAACTGTTTTAAGTATTATGTATGACGGTTTGGATTATGGCAAGATAGATAGAGTGACAGAAGCCGATGATGGAGACTATAAAAAAGATGGTTTTTTTAGTGCTGGTGATTCCTGTATGCAGATAAATGCCGGACAGCAAATTTCTAAAGAAGTTTGTGTTGGCAGCGGTATAAAATATGTTAAGAATGATATTGACGGTAGTTCTCTTTCTGGTATGGCTATTGATCTTGCAGTTTTGTATTTATCAAACACATACTGGTCTTTGACAGGTGGATTGGAAAATGTTGGATTTAAAGTGGATAAATACAATTTGCCTAGTAATGCGTATATTGCTTACAAAAACAGTTTATCCGAATCTTTTGATATTGGTTTTGAGCTGAAAACTTTTTTTGACGGAATAATACAGCTTAAAGGCGCATTTGAGATTAACAGAGACCAAGTATTTTTTTTAAGAGGGGGGGTATAGCTGTCTTATCAATAATAATAATGATTCTCTTGGGGAATGGTATAAAAGAAATTTGTCATTTGGGTTTGGAATAAATATTAAAAAACTATTTTCAGTGGATTACGCATGGCTTCCATTTGGAGAACTTGGGAATATGAGCATATTTTCTCTTAAAGTGGAATTTAAATGAAAAATATATCATTCAGAATACTCATTGTCTTATCTATTTTATCCGGTTTAGTATCTTATGCCTCAGGTATTGTTATCACAGAGCGTCTAAAAAATGCCTCTGCAAAAGACCAAAAGGCATCTACAGCTACTTTTTCATCAGAAGATGAAATTCCGAGGTATCTTAGAGATATTTCTGGACAAGATCAATCTGTTGAAACTCCTGATGATTCTCATTTAAGTGATAAAATTGAAGTTATTTTTTATCCGGTTGATGATAAATCAGATAATATAGATACAAGTTTTTTTACTAGGAACAATATAGAGTATATTAAATCAAGAAGCTACTTAATAGCGTATATCCCTGTAGAGCTGATATCTGAGCTTGAACTTGAAAAAATATCCGGTGCATACTATGCGGATATAAGCGAACATGCAAACCCTATGGAAACTATCAGCGAAGGTAGAGATGCAATCAATGCGACTAAATTCGTTTTAGAGGGTGTTGACGGCAGTGGTATAAAAATTGCTGTTTTAGATAAAGGGTTTAAAGGTTATTTAGATTTACAAAACCGCGGTGAGCTTCCGCGTAATCTTACTACTGTTGATTTTACGAATGGTCAGCAGCCTATCAATTCCGCTATTGGTGATATTCATGGATCTGCGTGCGCTGAAATAGTTTACGATATAGCTCCAGCTGCTGAAATGTATTTACTTAAAGTTGATAATAAAACAAATTTTCAGAGAGCGCTTACTTATTGTTCAACTAATAGTATAAAAATTGTAAGTTGTTCTATAGGTTTTGGTATTCCTGAGAGTTTTATGGCAGGAGGGGGAAGCATAGATACTGATATTGATACAAATGTTGCAGACAACAAATTTTTATCTGTTATTGCAGCTGGAAATGAAGCTGACCATACAGGGTTTGGAAGATTTCAGAATTCTGGAACAAACTATACAAGGTTTCCTAACGGAAGTGAATTTTTGAATGTTAATGTTCCAGCGGATGCTGATATTAGTTTAATGTGGGACGATTATGGTGCTGGAACCAGCATATATAATATGTATGTGTATGATCAATATAATAAAGAAATAGGTCATACGAATTTCACATTGGGTCCATATAAAAATGTTACATTTAGTAACTATACCCGTCCTAATAAGTTAAAAATAAAAATTCATCAGAATCAGGACACTAGTTCACCAAACGGAAGATATATGAGGTTAGTATTTTCCAAAGGAAACTTATCAGGAGATGTTGTTGAAAATCCTATTGACAGAAACCCAGAATCATCTTTATGCCTGCCTGCAGATACACGAAGAGCTTTAACTGTTGGTGCTGTAAATGTTTCCAATTATGGTTCAGGTCCTATAGCATATTACAGTTCCAGAGGACCATGTCGCAATCCAGAGCTTCTAAAACCTGAAATAGTAGCTCCAACAGGTGTTACAACAGCTTCTCTTGGACATAAAGGTTTTGGAGGGACTTCTGCAGCAACACCGCATGTTGCGGGCGCTGCTGCTTTATTATTAAGTTTAAGTACGGGAACAACTATTTCTGATTTAAAAGACCAAGTTGTTGGTTATGCAAGACAGATACAATCTTCTCCAGACTGTACTTACGGCAACGGCAAACTAGTTTTAGATACAAGCCTTGTACCGCCAAATAGCGTTGGGGATTTTGTTTGCTATCCAAACCCAGTAAGCATAAGCGAAAAAGGATATATTAAGATAACAAATCTCCCTTTTCACACAGATGTAATAGATATAAACGTTTATACGGTAACGGGTGAGTTTGTAAAATCTTTTAATGCAAGCGACTTAACTGAGGTATATACAGCGGAAAAAAGAAGAATGGCAAAATGGGATTTAAGAAATCAAGATGGAAACCGTATAGCGCCGGGAGTATATTTTGTGGTTGTAAAGACACTGTTAGGCAATAAACAGGTTAAAAAGATAGGAGTTCAAAAATAAGTTTATAGGAGCCTCAAATATACTAAAAACAAAAAATATGAAGCCTGAGTTTATATGGAACTAGAAAATCAAATAAACTTTGGCTATTTCTTGTTTTGAGGATATTAAATGCAATACTGGATAAAACCTAATAAGCCTAAAGTCATATGAGAAGGCTTATATATACTCATGCCTTTTTCAATGCGGTTTCCAACCTATCCATACCTGATTTTATGTTTTCAAGAGAGGTTGCATAAGAAAGTCTTATGTAACCTTCAGCTCCAAAAGCTGTTCCAGGACAACAGCAATTTTTGCATAGTTAAGTAAATAATCTGCAAATTCTAAATCTGTATTTATAGTTTTACTATTAAAAGCTTTTCCGAGTAATTCCTTAATATTTGGGAAAACATAGAAAGCCCCTTCAGGCTTTCTACAGGTTATTCCTCGGATAGCATTAAGTCTAGTCACAATATAATCTCTTCTTTTTTCAAATTCTTTTATCATGTCTTTAACACTCTCTTGAGAACCATTTAAAGCTTCAACAGCAGCCTTGATTGAAATTGAGCAAGCATTTGATGTGGACTGACTTTGTATTTTAGACATTGCAGAAATTATATCTTTTGGTCCTGCGGCATAGCCTATTCTCCAACCTGTCATAGCATAAGCTTTAGAAACCCCATTTATTATTATTGTAAGTTCTTTTGCTTGAGGGGAAACTTGAGCTATAGAAGTAAATTTAAAATTATCATATACTAGTTTTTCATATATATCATCTGAAATTATAAGAATTTTATGTTTTACGCATACATCTGCTATAGCTTTAAGTTCTTCCTGCGAATATGTAACCCCTGTAGGATTTGATGGTGAGTTAATTACTATAGCTTTAGTTTTTGGAGTCAAAGCTTTTTCTATGTTTTCAGGAGTTGCTTTAAAATTTGTTTTATCTGTTGTTTGGACAATTACTGATTTTCCACCTGCAAGAGCAATCATGTCTGGATAAGATACCCAATAAGGCGCTGGAACTATAACCTCGTCTCCATCGTTAATTATAGACTGAAAAAGATTATACAAAGAATGTTTTGCTCCACTTGATACTATAATTTGTTCAGGAGCGTAAACAAGACTGGTGTCTCTTTTGAGTTTTTCTATTATGGCATTTTTTATCTCAAGAGTACCTGGAACAGGACAATATTTTGTAAATCCTGAGCTTATTGCATTGATTGCCGCGTTTTTTATACTTTGCGGCGTATCAAAATCTGGCTCACCTACGCCAAAATTGATAATATCTACTCCTTGTTCCTTTAAGGCTTTTGCCTTTGCATCAATGGCAAGAGTTGGCGACGGTTTAATGGATTGCACTCTTTTTGAAATGTTCACGAAATGCTCCTTTAAAAAGATAAAGACACATGTTTGACAAATTTTTATAAATTGTTGTATATTATACGCTCTGGAAAGGAGCAAGTCAAATGTATGCAATAATTAAAACAGGTGGAAAGCAGTACAAAGTAGAAGAAGGATTAAGTTTAGTAGTAGAAAAGCTTAATGAAGCTAAAGTAGGTCAGGAAATAATTCTTGACCAAGTTCTTTTGTTTGCTGCTGGCGATAAAGCAACGGTTGGAAAACCTGTAGTTGAAGGCGCTAAAGTCTTGGCTACCGTATTAGCTCAAAAGAGAGCACCTAAAGTGTTGGTATTCAAAAGAAAACCGAAAAAAGGTTATAAAAAGCTTCAGGGGCATCGTCAGTATGTAACTGAAATCAAAGTTACAAAGATTGACGCTTAAGTAAATTTTTAGGAGACAGTAAAATGGCACATGTAAAAGCGCAAGGATCGTCCACCAATGGTCGTGATTCGCATGGTCAAAGGTTAGGCGTAAAGATATACGGAGATCAAAAAGCTCTAGCTGGAGCTATAATAGTACGCCAGAGAGGGACCAAGTACCACCCTGGAGTAAATGTAGGTATGGGAAAAGACAACACTATTTTTGCTAAAGTTGCAGGAACTGTTAAGTTTGTTAGAAAGTCTGGTGATAGATGCTATGTAAATGTGGAACAGTAAAATTTAGGAGTTATTGCCTAAATGTTTATAGACAAAGTTAATATTTTTCTTACAGCCGGACGCGGTGGCGACGGCTGTATTTCTTTTAGAAGGGAAAAATACGTGCCTTACGGTGGTCCCAATGGTGGGAACGGTGGCAAAGGTGGCGATATTTATTTTAAAGGTGACCCTCATAAAACCACCCTTTTAGATTTATCTTACAGACCTAAATTTAAAGCCGAGGACGGACATAAAGGTTTGCCGAGCGATAAGTTCGGCAAATATGGTGATGATTTAATAATTAAAGTTCCTTTAGGGACTTTAATATTTAAAAACGGCGAGCTTTTTGCTGATATAAAAAATGACGGTGAAAAGGTTTTGATTGTGAAAGGTGGTAGAGGAGGCAGAGGGAATGCTTCTTTTAAAACAGGCAAGCATCCCGCTCCAAGAATTGCTGAGAAAGGTGAACCCGGAGAATCTGCCGAAGTAAATCTTGAACTTCGTTTGATAGCTGATGTCGGTTTTGTTGGTCTTCCAAATGCAGGAAAATCCACATTATTGTCGCAAATTTCCGCAGCCAGACCTAAAATAGCAGATTACCCTTTTACTACGTTAGCTCCAAACCTTGGAGTTGTGGATTATAATGGTAAGACATTTGTTGCCGCAGATATTCCTGGTCTTATTGAAGGTGCTCATGAAGGGAAAGGTCTTGGGTTTGAGTTTTTGAGACATATAAGACGCACAAAAGTTTTATTGCATATAATAGACGTAAGCGGTTTTGACGGAAAAGATCCTTACGAAAACTATAAAATGATCAATAATGAATTAAAACAATATTCCAAATATCTTGTAAAAAAGCATGTCATGATAGTTTTAAATAAAGTTGATTTACCTGAAAGCGCCGCAAATATTAAAAAGTTTAAGAAACATATAAAGACCAAGCAATTATTTGAAATTTCTGCAGCGACAGGTGAAGGTGTGCAGATTTTAGTTAAAGAAATGGTAAAAATGGTTGAAAAATCTCTCGTTTTCAATCCTGAAGAAGAAATAGAAACAGTGCCTGTGAAGAAATATATTTATGAACCTGAGTTTAAGATCCATGTTGATAAAGATGGTGTATTTGTAGTTACAGGAGCAAAAGTTGAAATTCTTACAGAAATGACAAAATTTAGTGAGGATGAAGCTTTAAGACGTTACCAAAATATCCTCAAAAAAATGGGGTTAGAAATAGAGCTTGAAAATATGGGTGCAAAACCGGGAGATACTGTCCGAATTGGCAATTTTGAATTTATCTTTGAAAAATAATATATACTTTGTAATTTTAATTTAACAAAGCCGTAGTTAGAATACTAATCGCGGCTTTATCTATGTTTTGACTTTAGAGGCACTAAAAAGTTCAATAAATGTTGATTGACAAAGTAATTCATAAGCAAATATCTACGGCGATAAGTTAAAGCGTTGAAATTTGACATAGCGCCTGAAAATATGGTATTTTAAAAAGGATTCTCTTAAGTATTTACATCGGGCAGTTAGCTCAGCTGGAAGAGCATTTCCCTTACAAGGAAGAGGTCGCAGGTTCAAGTCCTGCACTGCCCACCATACATAAAGATGGCTCAACATGATATAAAAATGGCATTTTAAATCTGTTTTATCATATTTATACTACATATGGTTTTTGCTCAAAAATATCTTGCCGCTTTCCTTTGGGAGAAGAACTTAAACTAAAACACAGGTACTAGACAAAATATAAGCCACGCTTGGCAAGAATTGAGAACATTTTCTATAAAATGATAAAATTAATGCACTATGGCAAAGCTAGAAATAAAAAAGTACGGCGATTCTGTTTTGAGAAAGAAGTCAGATTTGGTTCAAAAAATTAGTAAAGATATAAAACGTCTTACTGAAGATATGCTTGAAACAATGTATTCGTCGCGCGGCTTGGGCTTGGCTGCTCCTCAAGTGGGAGTTTCTTTAAGGGTATGTGTTATTAGCGTTGATCCTGATAAAAAATTGCCGCTGGTTATGATAAATCCAAAAATAGCTTCAGGTAGTGATAAAATATTAGAGCAAGAAGGATGTTTGTCGCTCCCAGAGATTTTTGCCGAGGTGAAACGTTTTTCTAATATTGTGGCAGAATATACGGATTTAGAAGGTAAAAATAAAACGATTGAAGCTAAAGGTCTTCTTGCAAGAGCGATTCAACACGAAATAGATCATTTAGATGCAAAAATTTTTATAGATTATCTTCCAGATTGGAAGAGAAAAAATATAGAAAAAGAAATAAAAAGAAGAAAAAAGAAAGGCGACTGGTGAAAGTTTTATTTTTTGGCACAGCTCAAATTTCTAAAATTTATCTTGAAGCATTGCATATTGGTGTCAATGAAATTTTTGTTGTAACTATGCCTGATAAGCCTGCTTTAAGAGGGCAAAAACTTACTCCGCCTGCGGTAAAAACTTACTCTCTGGAAAACAATATAAAATTTATTCAGCCTGAAAATTTTGTGCCTGAAGTTATTGAAGAGTTAAGGAATTTTAACGCTGACGCTGGCATAGCTGTCGCTTATGGCAAGATTATTCCTGAAAGAGTTTTTAATCTGCCAAAATATAAAACTTTCAATATTCATTTTTCCCTTCTTCCAAAGTACAGAGGGGCAGCACCAGTACAATATGCGTTGCTTAACGGAGAGACTGAAACAGGAGTGACGTCTTTTTATATTGAAAAAGGTCTTGATACGGGCGACATTCTTATTCAAAAGAAACTTTTTATAGAAGAAAAAGATAACTCTGATACTTTATTTAATAAACTTATTCTTTTGGGAATAGAAGCTATGAACGAGACTTTAGAATTATTTCGTTCAGGCAAGCCAGCGGGCAAGCCACAAATTGGCGAACCGACTTTTTCTCCGTCCTTTAAAAAAGAAAAAGGGCATTTAGATTGGAGCAAAAAAGCGAGCGAGATATATAATCAGTTTAGAGGATTGTATCTTTGGCCTGGCATATATTCGGTGGTGTCTAAAGGAACGCTTAAAGGCAAAAGAATCAAATTTATAGACATTGAAATATTTGACGCTGATTCTAAAAACAAAGATTTTGGAGTAATTTCTTCCATAGAAAAAGACAAGGGATTTGTTGTTTCGTGTTTGAAAGGTAAAATTTTAGTTTCAAAAGTACAACCTGAAAGCAAGCCCGTAATGTCTGCTTGGTCATTTATTCAAGGCGGACAGTTGGCAATAGGTGACAAATTCTAATTTTGCAATAAGGAGATTTATATGGCAATTGAAATAAACGAGACTAATTTTGAGAAAGAAGTATTATCCTCTGATAAACCTGTGCTTATTGATTTTTGGGCACCGTGGTGCGGTCCTTGCAAGATGCTTTCTCCTATTATTGAAGAGATTGCTTCTCAATACAACGGGAAAGCTAAAGTATTCAAAGTAAATACTGATGAAAATATGTCCTTATCCACAAAATTTCAAATAACGTCAGTTCCGTGTCTAATACTATTTAAAAACGGCGAAGTTTTGAACAAAATAGTGGGATTTAGATCTAAAGGCGATATAGAGAAACTTATAAATTCCGCTCTTTAGGAATTAAAAAGGAAAAAATATGGTATATGACGTTATAATAGTTGGTGGAGGTCCAGCAGGATTGTCTGCTGCAATTTATTCGTCAAGAGCTAGACTTAAAACATTGCTTATAGAGAAGAATGGTTGCGGTGGTCAAATGACTGTAACTGACTTGCTTGAAAATTACCCCGGATTTAACGGAGGTGTCAATGGTTTTGATTTGGCTGTTAAACTTGAAAACCAAGCAAGAGATTTTGGTGCGGAAATAGTTTATGACGAAGTTACGGAAATTAAAAATGGCTCCGTAAAAAAAATTGTAACTGTAAATTCTGTTTACGAGTCAAAAACTGTTATTATAGCTGCAGGAACCCACGTAAAAGAAATGAATATTCCCGGTGAAGCTAAATTTATGGGCAGAGGCGTGTCTTTTTGTGCAACCTGCGACGCTCCTTTTTACAGAGAGAAAGAAGTTTTGGTTATAGGTGGAGGGGATTCTGCAATACAAGAGTCTATATATTTAGCGAAATTCGCAAAGAAAGTTACTATTTTACATAAAAGAAACGAGCTAAGAGCGACAAAGATTTTGCAGGAAAAAATGCTATCTTGTCCGAATATATCTGTTATGTATAATACGGTTCCAAAGGAAATTATTGGTCAAGACCGCATAGAAAAAATAACTGTAACAGATTTAGAAACAAATCAGGACAAATATTTGAAAGTTGACGGAATTTTTGTGTTTATAGGGTTTGTTCCAAACAGTCTGTTTGCTACTGGTATAGCTTTTGATGAGCATGGATACATTATAACTGATGAAGCCATGCGTGCTTCCGCTGACGGAATTTTTGCCTGTGGGGATGTAAGACGAAAACATCTTAGGCAAGTTGTTACAGCGGCTTCAGATGGCGCTCAGGCGGCGGTCAGCGCCGGACATTACATAGACAATCTATGAAAAAATTTTTTATTTTAGACGGCAACGCATACATTCACAGAGCATATCACGCTTTGCCTCCATTATCCACATCAAATAATCAACAGGTTAACGCTGTTTATGGCTTTATAAGATTGTTACTTAAAATCAAAAGCATTTTCACTCCTGACTATATTGCGGTTTGTTTTGATTATCCTTCAAAAAATTTTAGACATGAAATATTTAAAGAATACAAAGCTAACAGAAAACCTTTGGATGAAGTTCTTATCAGCCAGATGCCTTTGGCAAGGGAAGCTGTTGACGCATTGAATATTTCTAGAGTGGAAATTCAAGGCTATGAAGCAGATGATTTAATAGCAACAATAGTAAAGCATAATAAAGAAAACTCGGTTCAAACTGTAATTGTAACAGGTGACAAAGACATATTTCAGTTGACTGAAGATAAAAATGTTTTAGTTTGGAATGACTCCAAAGACATAATGTACGATGCAAAAAAAGTTGAGGAAAAGTACGGTGTTAAGCCAAATCAACTACTTGATATTTTTGCTTTGACTGGCGATGCGTCCGATAATGTGCCCGGCATAAAAGGGATAGGTGAGAAAACAGCCGTAAAGCTTCTAAAAGAATACGGAACTCTTAAAAATATATTGCAAAATGCAGACTCAATAAAAGGTAATGTTGGAAAATTATTGCAACAGGGTAAAGATAATGTTGAGCTTAGCAAAAAGTTGATAGAGCTTAATTTTAACGTTCCTTTAGATTACAAATTAAATGATTTTGAAAACAAAGATTTAGATATTGATAAAGCAGTTTCTTTTTTTGAAAAGTATGAATTTAAAAGCCTTGTAGACAAATATTCCGGTAAAAGTAAAGATTCTCAAAAAATTGAACATAAAACAAATAGAATCCTTGAAAATAAAGAACTTAACTTTAATGATTTTTCGCAAGATGGTTTAAAATTTGAGATAGTAAATTCTACAGCAAGAGCTTTAGAAGTTATGGGTATCATAAAAGATGTGGGTGAGTTTTCTTTAAAGACAATAGGGTCTGATGAGGATTCTTTGAAATCTAAAATTGTCGGTGTGTCTATGTGTGTCAATAAAAAATCTTTTTATTTCCCGATTGGGCATAACGATTTAACTTTTATACAGATATCGTTAGATGAATTTATGAAAGTATTTTCTCCTGTTTTTACTTCTAACACAATAAAAAAAGTCGGATATGATTTAAAGCAGGAAAGAAATATATATAAAATGCTACATATTGTTCTAAATAATATTTATTTTGACACTATGCTTGCGTCTTATTGTTTGGATCCAGCAAAATCCCACAAAATTGAAAATTTATCAAAGGAATATCTAAATTTTGAACTAGACGGTGTAAACTTTAACGGAAAGGGCATAAAAAATTTTTCTTTCGCCGATTTGCCGATTGATCATGTTGCTAAATATGCAAACACATTTTCGGCTGCAGAGTTTGCTCTTTACAAAATATTTGAAACTGAAATAAAAGAAAAGAATCTTGCTAATCTTTTCTTTAATATGGAAATGCCTTTGATTGAAATTCTTTCAGAAATGGAAATAGTAGGAATAAAGATAGACGCTTCTTTTTTGAGAGCATTTAATGAAAGAATTGTCTCCGAATTAAAGCATGTTGAAAATAATATATACAAGATATCAGACAAAGAATTTAATATAAATTCGCCAAAGCAACTTGCCCACGTAATGTTTGAAAAACTAAATCTTCCTATAATAAAAAAGACGAAAACGGGGTATTCTACGGATGAAAGCGTTTTGCTGGAACTTTCATCTTACGAATTTCCTTCAGAAGTTTTAAAATATAGAGAACTGCAAAAATTAAAAAGTACATACATAGATCCTATAAATAATTACTGTACTTATTATGGAGATAGAGTACACACAGTTTTTAACCAAGCTGTAACAGCTACGGGAAGATTGTCTTCAACAGATCCTAATTTGCAGAATATTCCTATAAAATCTACTTATGGTAGGGAATTTAGAAAAGCATTTATTCCTGAATCGGAGAAAGTTTTTATATCAGCCGACTATTCTCAAATTGACTTAAGGGTTTTAGCTCATATTTCAAGAGATAAAAAACTTATTGACGCATTTAATGAAGGAGCAGACATTCATGCCGCTACGGCAAGGGAAATATTTAATATAAAAAACTCCGAACCTTTGCCTAATAGTTTGAGAAACGCGGCGAAATCCATAAATTTTGGCATAGTTTACGGAATATCACCTTTTGGTCTTTCAAAACAGTTAAATATATCTGTTGCTAAAGCCAAAGACTATATTGACGGATACCTTGAAAAATACAATGGTGTAAAAACTTGGATGAAACTTATAGTAGAGCAGGCTTTAAACGACGGGTATGTTACTACTATTATAGGGAGAGTGAGATATATACCGGAGCTTCATTCATCTAATGTTCAGGTAAGGAATGCTGGTGAAAGAATGACGTTAAATACTCCCATTCAAGGCAGTTCTGCAGATATAATAAAAATTGCAATGATAGGCATATATAATGAACTTAAAATTAAAGGCTATAAATCTTTAATGATTTTGCAGGTTCACGACGATCTTCTTCTTGAGGTTTCTCCTGAGGAGAAGGAAGCCATAATCTCAGTTGTAAAAGATAAGATGGAAAATGCGGTTAAATTAGATGTTCCCCTACTTATTGATGTTAAAATTGGAGATAATTGGGGAGAGATGAAAAAGATATGATAATAGGTTTGACAGGTGGCATTGCTTCCGGCAAAAGCGAAAGTGCTAAATATTTTGAGGAGTTAGGCGCATTTTGCATAGATGCGGATGCTGTTGCAAAAGAGCTTACTTGCAAAGACAAACCGGCTTTGCAAGAGATTGCGAAGGTTTTTGGAGATGATATTTTATCTCTAGAGGGGACTTTAAACAGGGAAAAGCTTGCTGATATAATTTTTTCTGATGTTAGTTCCAAGTTGAAAGTTGAGGAAATTCTTCATAGTCGTGTAATTTCTTGTATAAATGAAATCATTTCAAAAGAAATTTCGGAAAAAGAAGTTATAGTTGTCAACGCTCCTCTTCTTTTTGAAACTGGCTTGGACAAAGTTTGCGATAAAATTGTTACGATTAAAATTTCTTATGATATTCAAGTTGAACGTTTGGCACTTCGCGACGGTTTAAACAATGATGAGATAAAGAAAAGAATAGCTTCACAAATGCCTATGGAAGAAAAAGTTAAACTTTCCGATTTTGTAGTAGATAATTCAGGTTCTAAAAAAGATCTGAAAAAAAAAATAGAAAATATATACAGATTATTGACATCTAATTTTAAATAATGGTAATATTATATCACGTTGTTATTGTACTGATATCTTTTTACACAAGCCAAAAATAACAAGTAAATAAATCAAATCAGTGGTAGCTAATGGAACTCAAGCTGCGCTATTCTTTAAAATTTTTTACAATTCTCTTTTAATTAATTTGTTGTATAGTGTTTTGGGCTCCGAGGAGGGAGTTGATGGAAAGAGATAAATCTATGAACATGTCAGTTCTGTCTAAACTAACAATGACAGAGCTGATAGAGACAGCAAAAAAGCTTAAAGTTGACGGTGTTGCAGGTTTAAGAAAACAGGAATTGATAGCTAAAATTTTTGAGGCACAGTCAAAAGAGAATAAACTAGTTTATGATGAAGGCGTTTTAGAAATTTTACCTGATGGGTTTGGATTCTTGAGATCTCCTGATTACAACTATCTGCCAGGTCCGGATGATATTTATATTTCTCCATCTCAAATAAGAAAATTTGCTTTAAGAAAAGGCGATACTGTAGCTGGATATGTTCGTCCTCCGCAAGCTCAATCTGAAAGATATTTCGCTTTGCTTCAAGTTAAATCAATCAACGGACAGGAGAACTTAGAAGGTATAAGGGACAGAGCTTTATTTGATAATTTGACACCTTTATACCCTAATGAGAAGATTGTTCTTGAAACAAAAAAAGAAGAAGTGTCCACAAGAGTTATTGACATGCTGATACCCATAGGAAAAGGTCAGAGAGTTCTTGTTAATGCCGCTCCAAGAAGCGGTAAAACTGTACTCTTGCAGAAAATAGCTAACGCAATTACTGAAAATAATCCAGATATAGTTCTTATGGTGTTGCTCATAGATGAGAGACCTGAAGAAGTTACCGATATGCAACGCTCTGTAAAGGGTGAGGTTATTTCTTCAACTTTTGACGAGCCATCAGACAGACACATACAAGTTTCTGAGATGGTTATAGAAAAAGCCAAAAGAATGGTTGAAAACGGCAAAGATGTTGTGGTTCTTTTGGATTCTATTACTAGGCTTGCTAGAGCTTATAATACGGCTATGCCTTCAAGCGGGAGAGTTCTTTCAGGAGGATTAGACTCAAATGCCTTGCAGAGACCAAAAAGATTTTTTGGTGCGGCAAGGAACATTGAAGAAGGCGGCAGCTTAACGATAATAGGCACTGCTCTTGTTGAAACTGGCAGCCGAATGGACGATGTTATATTTGAAGAATTTAAAGGCACTGGCAATTGCGAAATTTATCTTGACAGAAAGCTTGCTGATAGAAGAGTGTTTCCTGCTATAGATCTCTTGCGTTCTGGGACTAGAAAAGAAGAGCTTCTTTTAAATGAAGATGAAAAAAATAAAATGTGGATACTCAGAAAATGGATGAATTCAATGAATTCCATAGAAGTTATGGAAGAGTTAAGAAAAAGGCTTTTAAATTCAAAGTCTAATAAAGATTTCTTGAAACAAATGGAACTTTCAAGTATGGAAGGTCTGTAAAGATTTAGTATAATATAAATTAATCTAATAGAGTGTCGGCAGAATTTTTTGCCGGCGCTTTTTATTGCTATTTTGAACGGAAAATGATAAAAGTTTGTCATGTTTCACACACATCTTTTAGGAAATTAAATATGAGAAAATTTATATTGATTTTTACTGTTTATTTGAGTTTTGGCATTTGTTTTGCCAAAAATATACACCAAACTCAGATAGATAATGCCGAAAACAGCTTTAAAAAAGGAAATTTTCTCAAGACCATTGAAATATACGAAAGTCTTATACAAATAGAAGAAGTAAAAGATCCTTATGTTTATTACAATCTCTCAAACGCATATTACAGAGCTGGCAATATTGGCAAAGCAATATTAAACATAGAAAAAGCTTCAAAGCTTGCTCCTAGAGATAAAGACATAAAAGAAAATATGCAGTTTTTGCATGCTGAGGCAGGACAAGAAAGAGAACAAAATATTCAAGACATCCTTTTGAAACATTTTTCTTTAAATGAAATAACAATAGTTTCATCAATTTTTATAATTTTGTTTTTATTATCTTTTTCTTTATTTCTTTTAAAAAAAAATTTGTCTGTTAAAAGAATTGTTATTTTATTTATATTTTTTTTGATTATATGCCTTCCGCTTTTTGCTTTAAAAAGCTGCGATGAGTTTTCGGTTAAAAAAGCTGTTGTATTATCGTCATCAATTATAAGGAGCGGTCCAGGAGAAAATAACCCAGAAATTTTTAGATTTGCCGAAGGAAAAGTTGTTGATATAATTTCAGAAAGCGAAAATTGGATAAATATAACTGCGCATTCAAAAGGTAAGAGCGTGTCTGGTTGGATAGAAGCAAAAAATATAGGAAGTATAAATGAGTAAAATAGCCATTTTTGGTGGTTCTTTTGATCCTGTCCATAAATCGCACATTCAGCTTGTAAAATTTGCGTTAAAGTCATGCGACTTCAAGAAAGTTATTTTTGTCATAGCCTATAGTCCTCCGCATAAAAGTAAACAGTATGCAAATATTGACGACAGAATTGCAATGTTGAAGATTGCTACCAAAGGTTTACCACAAATTGAAATAAGTTTGTATGAGGTTTTAAAAAAGAAAGTAGTTTATTCACACCAAACGTTAGATTATTTTCAAAGTTTGTATCCAGAAGATGAAATATATATGATTATAGGTTCAGATTCTCTTTTAGAACTGCCTACATGGAAAAATATAGATTATTTAGCAAGCCGTTATAAGTTTATGGTTGTTAAAAGACCATGTGTAAAAATAAAAAAAGACACAAAATATTTGGATAGATGTATATTTACTCAAAATGAAACTGAAAATATTTCATCCAGCCAAATAAGACAAATGATAAAAGAAGATTCTAAAAAATCTAAGTTATTCCTAGATAAAAAGGTTTATAGTTATATTATTAAGCGGAGACTGTACAAATGAACACAGATATTGATGAAGAGATATTTGAATATTTATCTTTGCATCTAAACCCCAAACGCTTAGAACACTCTTACAATGTTGCAAATCTTGCAGTTTCGCTTGCAGAAAAAAATGGTGTTAATGCTCTAAAGGCATGGCTTGCAGGACTTTTGCATGATTGCGCAAAATATATGACAGACAAAGAATTAGTGAAATTCTTTAAAAATCGTAAAAAAACTTTTAAATATTTTAAAGAAATGTCGGATAATTCTCCGCATCTTCTTCATTCATTTGCTGGGGAAATAATTGCGCGGGAATATTTCAAAATAAAAGACGAGTCTGTTTTAAAAGCTATAAAATATCATACGCTTGGTAGGGAAAATATGAGCATTTTGGAACGCTTAATTTTTGTGTCGGATTCTATTTCGCATGATAGAAAATGGAAGCATGCTGGAACTTTAAGAGAAATGGCAAAAGAAGATTTAAATAAGGCTTTTTTTGAAGTGCTTGTGCAGAAAATAGCCTATGTTATCCGCAATAATGGTTGGCTTTGTCCTCAAACTATAGACACTTGGAATTGGTATGTTTCAAACGTTAAAAAGAACTAGTAAAATAAAAGTTATTTGTATTTTTCTATTTTTGGCTGTTTTTGTTGCGGTATATATCTACATATGCAAATGCGATGTAGTACTTAGAAAAATTAAAGACAATGGCAACTTCTCTTTTTCAGTTTTGTTGTACGATCCAGACGGTGCGTTTGCAAACCGTTTTGATTCATATCAAATTATATACGATTGTAAAAACAAATTATTAAAAGTTTTAAGCGTAAATACTGAAACTGTTGTCTTTAAAAAAAAGGAAAGAGCGAGAAGTTTAAAAACTCTATTTTATGAAAATTCAAAAAAAGGTTTAGGCAGTGCCGTAGATAAATTTTATTTAGATTTGTATGAAGTTATCGGCAATGCCGCTTCGTCAGATTTTTATATCAATATGAGCTTTAAAACGTTTAACGATATGTTTGGTAGCGATAAAAATGTTAAATCCCTATTAGCTGTAAATGAGTTTGAAAATAAAGATTTGGAGCTGCTAAATTGTTTAGAAACAATAGAGCGAGTTTTATATTTACTCCCTTATAGATTTTTTAAAATTCAAAAAAATTATAAATATATAAATACGAATATTCCGAAAATATCATTAATTACATTGATTTTTAGAATAAAGAAACAGAGACCTATAGTTATGTTTTGTGACATGCCTGTAAAACATGTAAGAACACGAATTGAGCCAAACAAGCAAGATATTGAAGAATTCTTGGATAAAATATATTATAGCGATGCAGGTATAAATAAAAAGAATGTTGCAATTGATATAAAAAATGCTTCAAGACAACCTCGTATGGCTGAAAAAATAACATGGCTTTTAAGAGCAAATAAGTTTGACGTTTTGGATTGGGGGAGTTTTCCTATTGTGTACGATACAACTCTAATAAAGGATTATAAAGGAAATTTTACACAGGCATTAGAAATATCTGAGATTTTAGGTACAGGGAAGATAGTAGTTTCTTATAATTCAAGTGTTTATGCTGACATAAATGTGTTTATCGGAAAAGATTGTAAGATTTACGATACTCTTGATAAAAAAGAGGATACTAATGGTAAACATCGATTTTTTTAAATTAGCAGTGAAAGCCGCTAAAATAGCAGATGATAAGAAAGCTATAGACACAGTTATTTTAGATGTCAAAAATTTAACAACGATAGCAAATTATTTTGTGGTAACTACGGCAGAGTCCGCCCCACAAATAAACGCAATTTCTGGAGATATTGAAAAGACTTTTAAATCTGAAGATGTTGTAATTCCAGTTAGGAGAGAAGGCATATCTTCTTCTACTTGGAGAGTTATAGATTACGGAGGACTCGTTGTTCACGTTATGTCTCCGCAAGTAAGGGCATCTTATAATCTTGAAAGTGTATGGCGTGAAGCTAAAATTATAAATATAAATGCTAAGGAGCAAATAAAAGAGACTGAACTAAAGAAAAAGAAAATTGTGAAATCAAAGCTCGCCAAAAAAATTGTTAAAAAGGCATCTAAAAAAATCTCAAGTAAGAAAAAATAATATAAACGTAAAAATTTAATTAAAGTAAACGGCTTGAAGATAAAGTCTTCTACTTTTTCTTTATTTCTTCTGCCCAAGAACGGCGTATGTAAAGAGGTTTTATATCTGTATAATTTGAATTCGGCAGATTGCATGCCAGAGAAGCCAAAACTTCGGCTTTGGGCATGTTCGTTATATGCGGCAGAGAAACACTGTATTCTCCAAAACTCTTTACAAATTTTTCTCTGTATATTTCTGATGCATTTCCCACTACAAGAATTTTACTTTTGCGCTTCTTTAAATCTCTTATAAATAAATTTATGTTTTTAATAATAATTTCATTTTTTTGTTTAACATAAACTTCACTTCTTAATGCGTCTATTGCCGCAACTATTTTAACGCCTTTTTGCTCAACAACAGAATTTTCCAAAATCGTTAGAGAATCTACAGCTATTATGGGCTTATTCAATATTTGTGCGAATGTTTTGATTGCTGTCATACCGACTCTTATTCCGGTAAAACTTCCGGGACCTGCAGATACGGCAAATTTATCTATGCTTTCAATGGAAATATTGGTATCTTTCAATAGTCTTTCTACAGCGGGAATAAGTATTTCGGAATGTATGTGTCCGTATTCATAATAAAATGATGCTATAGTGACGCTGTTTTCGTTTAATGCTGCGCTAAATGTTTTGCCTGAAGTTTCAACAGCTAAAATTTTCATCTATAATCTCTATTATCTTTTAGTATTTTCTATTATAATTCTTCTTCCAATGGCGAGATTTTCAATTTCAACACTCCAGTGATTGTCTTTTTCAGCGCCAATGAGTCTGTCTGCCCACTCTATAAACGAAATATTATTGCTATAAATATATTCTTCTATGCCTATATCCCATACACTAGATGGTTCCAGTCTGTACAGATCCAAATGGAAAAGTTTTAAATTGTTTGGAGTTTTATATTCGTTTACAAGCATAAAACTTGAGCTTCTGGCAAAGTCTTTATTGCCAAACGCTTTTACAACGCCTTGCGTAAATGTTGTTTTGCCGCTGCCTAAATTACCTTTTAAAAATATAATATCTCCACCTTTTAATAATGCTGCAAAAGCCATACCTAAATTTCTTGTTTCTTGAGGGGTTTTTGTTATGAAAACATTTTTTTTAGAAATGTTTAAATCCCAAGTATTTAATTTTTTGTTCTTTGCCATTGTGAAAATATCTTACCTTTTTTGACGAATTTATCTCGCCAATATATGTAATTTGTGGAACAAGATTTTGTACTATTTTGGCTTTAGATTTTGGAACGGTAAATACAAGCTCATAATCTTCGCCGCCAAAAAGAGCAAAATTTAAACATCTATTTTTGTCTCTAAAAACTTTTTTGATGTCTGCGGATAGTGGAACTTTATCAGTATAAATATCTGCTCCAACATCAGAGTCTTTTGTAAGAAGTCCGATTGAGATATAAAGTCCGTCGGAAGCGTCTGTTAAAGATGTTAAATATTTTGCAATTTTTTGTGCCTCGTTAAGTCTTGCTATTGGATTATTTTGTTTAGCTATCAGCAAACGCTCTTCTCTTGAATATTTATATTTTATTCCATGTTTATAAAGCAATGCATTTCCAGCTCCTGCGTCTCCGAAAGTATTTGTTACCCCTATTAAATCTCCTTGTTTTGC
The DNA here is from genome assembly GCA_031282625.1 of Candidatus Endomicrobiellum meruensis. GTDB lineage: Bacteria > Elusimicrobiota > Endomicrobiia > Endomicrobiales > Endomicrobiaceae > Endomicrobiellum > Endomicrobiellum meruensis. Next base: position 32,987 of record JAITDI010000008.1, read on the forward strand.
TTCGCTTCTTTTTACTATCTTGTTTTTTGTTATTCCCACAACAGTAACTGATATCGTTATTTTGTCAGCTTTTACAGTATCGCCGCCTGCCACTGTCATTTTGTATTTATTGCAAGCTGCCTTAAATCCATTGGCTAAATCTGTAATAAACTTTTTAGGAGTATCAGCTGGAATGCCCAGCCCTATAAATGCGTACGCTGGGGCTACATTACCCATAGCGGCAATATCGCTTACATTCACTTCAATTGCTTTTTGTCCAAGATCTTTGGCAGTTATCCAATCTTTTTTAAAATGAATGCTTTCTATTAGCATATCTTTTGTAATACAAATAGTATTCTTGCCTGCCTTAAAGCAAAAACAATCATCGCCGATTCCTACAATGACGTTTTTGTCGTAGTTAAGTTTGGTAAATTTGTGTTTTATTATTTCTATAAGTCCAAATTCACCGATACAGGAAACAGTTTTATTTTTCATATCAAAGGAATTATATCAATTTTAGTATAATTAAGACCACCATGGATTGGATACTTAAGTTACTGCGAAAAAGACCTGTCATAACTGCTTTTTTAATCTATGCTTTAGCAATAATTTTTGCAGATTTTTTCGGATATTTTTCATATGAAAATCAAAGCAAACTTTATACTTTTACCAAAAATAATAGTATAGTTTCAATTGAGGGAAAAGTCTTATCAGAACCTCATGTCTCTAAAAATAGAAAACGATTTCTATTGGAAACTTATAACGTGAATGAGAATATTATTGGCGAGAAAATTATTGTAAATTCACCAAACGGATATTCCATACATTACGGCGATATAATAAACATAGAAGGAAAATTAAAAAGACCAAAATCATCTGATTCTTTTGACTATCAAAAATATCTTGCAAGAAATAACGTTTATGTTGTTTGTGATGTCTATTCTTTTGAATATATTGAATCAAAACCAAACAGTATCAAGAAAATTGCCTTAAATGTTTCGCAAGACATATCCAATAAATTTACCGCCTATTTTAAAAAGTCATATGCAGATATTTTAAAATCGTTAATACTTGGAGACAAAAGTTCTTTAACACAAAATGTTAAGAATGACTTTATAAGTTCTGGAGTAATGCATATATTAGTTGTTAGCGGATTACATGTAAGCTTTATAAGCGCAATAATTCTTTTTATTCTAAAACTTACAGGAGTATCTTTAAAGAAAGCTTACATTTTAAGTATTCCAATCATATTCTTTTATGTGATTATGACAGGAGCTAACCCCCCAGCGTTAAGAGCTGCAATAATGCTTTCATGTATATTTTTATCTTTTGCTTTAGATAGAGAACCGCTAATTTATAACTCTTTGGCTTTATCAGCTTTGGCTATCCTTATTTTTGAACCACAACAATTGTTTACGGCTTCATTTCAGATGTCTTATGGCGCAACAATAGGAATAGTACATTTTTATAAAGATATTTTCGCCATCTTTGAAAATGTGGAAAGTTTCATACTTCGTTTTTTCTGCGGTGTGCTATCTGTCACATTAGCTGTACAGGTAGTTTTAATCCCTATATGTATATATTATTTTAGCAAAGTTTCAATAATTTCTTTTCTAACAAATATTATAGTTGTGCCGTTAGTAGGAATTATTATGTCTTTAGGCGTTTCTTTCTATGTTTTAACTTTTATTTTAAAATATGCAGCTGTACTTGTTTCTGTAATTTTATCAATAATTTTGAATTTTGTTTTATCTATAACAAATATTATGGCTAATATAAAATACGCTGTTATAAACTTTGAAAAACCTACAATAATTGAGTTGTTGTTTTACTTCCTTTTTTTGTTTTGTTCAACAAATCTTAAATGTAAAAATCGTTTCATTTTTCTAGGAGTAATTTTAGTCGCAAATTTAGCATATTTATTAATACGCAAATCATAAATCATAAAACTATTTCTTTTATCTAACATAATAAACTCAAAATTGATAGGTAATTATGTAAAAGTTCAAAGAGATATTAAAGTAAATTTATTGTTAAATACATAAGCAAATCGTTGAGATTAGGCAAAAACAGAAAAAGTTACTTTTGCATTAGAATCATTTTTATTAAATACCTACTGTTACCGTTATTTTTATCTTTGTTAAAATGTCCAATATGTTATGAATACTACAAATTATTGACGTAATTATAATATCTTTGCTATAATCCCTCATTAAATAGATATCTTAATTGATGTCTCCGTAGCTCAATTGGATAGAGCAACTGCCTTCTAAGCAGTAGGTTGCGTGTTCAACTCACGCCGGAGACGTTTGTTTTTGGTGGTTGTAGCTCAATTGGTTAGAGCGTCGGTTTGTGGAGCCGAAGGTTGCGGGTTCAAGTCCCGTCAGCCACCCCATTCGCTATTAAAGAGTATCGGAAATAGCAAAATGTCCTTATATTATCAATGTCTTTTTGTGATAGAATGACTTATGTTTTATTAAATAAAGTAATAGTTTGTTTTTCAGGTTTGTTAGGTTGTGCAGTTATGTCATTATCAGCACCGAATGTTCATGCGTAGCTCAGAGATGCGTCGTCTCAAACGACTACGACTATAATTCATAGTAGTTTCACTGGTGAAATTCAAGATGTGAGATTTGGAGGGGACTCTAATAATCCGCCAACGCTGGTACCAAGAGAATTTTGGCGTACTTTGGGGAGAGCGGTAACTCTTGGTTATATGTCAGGTAGTCCTGCTAGTCCAGTTCACACGATGTGTGAGACTTCCACCGGATTGGTCGACGCGAGGTACAGGCAGATGATGTCAACTTTCAGATGCTAATTAGGTTATTTTATCTTTTGCAGCGTAGATTGCAATTGAATGCTGATATTGAAGATTTTACTATCCAAGTGCACAATGAAAGAGCAAGGCAAGAACTTTTTTTTATCTATCCGATAACTCAGGTTCTAAAATAATTTCCTTTGTTGCTTTTTAAGCACTATTCTTTAACCTTTTCAACTAAATCTTGTATAGATACCAAGTTCCATAGGATATTCTTGGTATAATTTTTGACTGAAAATCAACACAAAATTAGTGTTATAAAAAATCGTAAAATTTTTAGAAATTTTAAACCAAGTTTATATATGAATTTTGAAAAATTTGAATTTGGATTGGAGTTTGTTTTTATGCCGTTTGCTTTTTTGCAGCTTACTTGCTTGAAGTTAATTTGAACTGATTTTCTGCGTTTGGTATAACTTTACAAACCAATTCATTTCAAACTAAAAGCGAGCCATCTAAAATCTGAAAAAATCCAATTTTTATAGCTTCAGGAAAAGGATTGAAATATATGAAAAATATAAAGAAATACAAACGAAACCCAAATAAAAAAAATGTGTAATTTCAGAGACAACAAGCACATACGTCGCTACTGCTAAACCTTTTTTTGAGATTAATAATGCGTTTTTGTATAAAGGAAATGTTTTAGTGAGAAATACTTTTAGCGGAGAATTTTGTGATTTGATAGTAACATCGCCTCCTTATAATGTTGGAGTAGCATATAATTCAACCGATGATGTGTTAAGTTATGAAGATTATTTGAAGTTCACAGAAAAATGGTTAGGTAATTGTTATTATTGGACTAAAAATAGTGGGCGCTTAATTTTAAATATCCCTTTAGATAAAAACAAGGGTGGTCAAAAAAGCGTTGGTGCAGATATAACCGCAATATCACAAAAAGTAGGTTGGAAATATCATTCAACAATTATTTGGAATGAGGGGAATATATCTCGTAGAACAGCGTGGGGATCTTTTATGTCGGCTTCTGCGCCTTATGTTATTGCACCTGTGGAATTAATACTTGTTTTGTATAAAAACGAATGGAAAAAAATTGGAGGGACTCGTATATCAGATATTTCTAAAAAAGAATTTATGGACTGGACGAGCGGAGTTTGGACTTTTAACGGCGAAAGTAAAAAAAGGATTGGTCATCCTGCCCCTTTCCCAAAAGAACTTCCATATAGAGCAATCAAGATGTTTAGTTATGTCGGTGATGTTGTATTTGACCCTTTTAGTGGAAGCGGAACAACTACATTGGTCGCTGCCTTGCATAATCGTATAGGAATGGGACTTGATATAGATGAGCAATATTGTAATTTAGCTAAAAATAGGTTATCTATTGAATTAAATCTTTTAAAAATGGGAAAACAAAATTATGCCGAAGATTTCACAAAATGAATAGTTAATTAGTGTCTATTCTTCAACTACTACTTTTACAAGATCTCCATATTTATCTGTGGTTAGAGATTTAATTTTGGATAACTCGTACCATTTTTTGAAAGAACTAACAAATACAATCATCATAAAAATCATTACTATTATAGCTAAAATTCCTAAAAGAAATTGATTTTTGTGAAAATATCCTTTTAAAAATGTTCCGTTGGATAATTGCATTCCAAATACTTGAATATATCCAGCCCACAATGTGACGGTAGCCAATAAAACACCCGGTATTGCCGTGAGCAAGGCAAGTTTACCTCTATTCATTCTAATAAACATTGTAGTGCATACTATAAGAGCACATGACGCAAGAAGCTGATTGCTTATTCCAAAAAGGGGACATATGCTGCCAATATCCCCAGTATAGACTAAATAACCCCATGAGAAAGTAAACAACAAACCGGCTATTAAGACTCCCGATTTTCTCTTTTGATCTTTAAAGTATGGAATCGCGCGACCAAGCAACTCTTGTAAGAAAAATCTTCCAACCCTTGTGCCAGCATCTATAGCTGTAAGAATAAATACCGCTTCAAACATAACGGCAAAATTGTACCAATACGCCATTAAGTTATCCATATAGGGAATTTTGTTAAATATATTCGCCATACCAACGGCAAGAGACACCGCACCTCCAGTTCTTCCAGCAAGATCTATTCCTATCTTTTCACTAAAAAATGCAAGATCCTTAACGGCTAATCCGGGGTTTGAAGCAAGAAAAGCGTCATAAGCTGCCTTTGGTGTATTTATCGCAAAATAATCTCCCGGCACAAGAGTAACCGCCGCTATTAAAGCCATTATGGCTACAAAACCTTCAACAAGCATCGCACCATATCCTACAAACAGAAGGTCATTTTCATTATTTAGCATTTTGGGAGTAGTTCCTGTTCCAATTATTGCGTGAAACCCAGAAATGGCTCCACAAGCTATAATTATAAAAATGAACGGGATCACCGGACCGCCAATAATGGGTCCTCCACCCTTAATAAAGCTAGTAAATGCTGGCATTTGTATCACAGGATGAATAAAAATAATTCCTAAAGCTAAAGAAACAATCGTTCCTATTTTCAAATATGAGGATAAGTAATCTCTTGGAACAAGCAAAAACCACACTGGGAGCACAGATGCAAAAAAACCATACACGGCAATTGCGATAGAAAGCGATTTTGCATTCCATGTAAACAAAGTTCCCATCGCCGCAACGCCAACGGCGTTTTTCCCTAATAAAATTGCAAGTATCAATAATACGATCCCCAAAACGCTTGCAATAACAATGCCTGACTTTTGACAATACTTCATAATTATTCCCATGAGTATGGCTTATAGGAATAGTAGAACAAACAACAAAAAGAGACCACGGCGCGTTGTTCATTGCTCCAACGCAAACTAGTGAAAGTCCGGAAAGAGTCATAACCAAAATAAATAAAATCGCAAACGCTGCTACCATTCCAATACTTCCGTTAAGTTCTTTTGTCGCAATCGTAGCCAGGCTTTGCCCTTTATGGCGCAATGAGGCAAAAAGCACGACCAAATCATGAACAGCGCCGCCAAGCACACAGCCTATAAGTATCCATAAAGCGCCGGGCAAAAATCCGAATTGAGCGGCTAACACAGGACCTGCCAAAGGTCCAGCCGCGGCAATTGCAGCAAAATGATGTCCAAAAAGAACGTTTTTGTTTGTAGGCATATAGTCGCGTCCGTCGTAATATTTATGTGCGGGCGTAATTCGTCCAGAATCAGTATGCAAAAGTTTCTTAGATAAAAAAATACCATAAAACCGATACCCTATAGCAAAAATACAAAGACTGGCAAATATCAATGTTAATGCGTTCATAAAAGTACTCTCTTTTAAATTCTTTTTTATTTTAAAATTAAATTAATTGCAAAGCAATCAATTCCACTATTTTTGCAAAAATCAATCATATCCTCAATATTTTTATAAGAATCATCTATAAAAATAATTTGGTCAGGAGTAAAGTTAGTTTTTTCCAAAAACAAGACTAATCCGGGGATTTTATTATCATTAATCTGTCCACGAATAACTCCGTCACTTATTGAAAATTTTGAGTTTTCCTCCACAGAAACAGAAATTGTATTAAACCTGAACCCTTCTTCTTTAAGTTTTTCAGCTGTTGCGGTTGTAGCTAAACAGAAAATAGGAATTTTTCTATATTTCATAAGATAAAAAAGGTTATAACTCTTAGGTATGGCTTTTGATTGGCTGTCTAAAAGGATACCGTCGTCGGTAATACATATTATGTTCTTTTGCAAATTAGACGACAATACACGAGAGGTTATACTTTTAATAGCTTTTTCCCAAGATGAGGCTTTTACTATTTCTATTTTTGGCGATTGTTTCGCTACCGTATAAGTTACTAAGGTAGTCAGGATTGAAAAACATAAAATGAAATACTTAACTAATTTCATAAACATCTCCTTTAATTTAACCGTTTATCTATACTCTAACAATATTGATAGATTAGACAAGTAGACACTTCATAACAACTTCTACATTCTACCAATCAAATTTTAGTTAGGCAACCCTAAATCTGATAAGCTCAATTCTAATATTATAATATTTGATTTTATAGAGAAATCCAATCTAGTATATTAAGAAACTAAAAATAAGAAACCCAAAATAAAGTTTATTGCGTGGCAAAGTTAATAGCTTTTTATTTTTATTCATTGCTTTAATAGTCTGAAAATAATAAAATCAATACGTAAATATTATTATTGTATTTTGAAAAAGGATAAATGAAATGATTTACAAAGGTTTAATTGAAAAATACAGAAAATTCTTGCCAGTAAGCGATAGTACTCCGGTTATATCTCTTAATGAAGGAAACACACCGCTTATAAAAGCTAGAAATCTTCCCCAACAAATAGGGTTTAACGGCGAAATATATTTTAAATTTGAAGGTATGAACCCTACAGGCTCGTTTAAAGACAGAGGAATGACAATGGCTGTTTCAAAAGCTGTTGAGGCTGAAAGCAAAGTGGTTATTTGCGCTTCAACGGGGAACACGTCCGCATCAGCAGCAGCTTACGCTGCAAGAGCGGGCATAAAATGTGTTGTTCTTATACCTGAGGGGAAAATAGCTTTAGGAAAACTGTCTCAAGCTGTTATGCACAAAGCTGAAGTTTTGGAAATAAACGGCAACTTTGATGACGCATTGAATTTTGCAAAAGAATTAAGTGAAAAATATCCTATAACTTTAGTGAATTCTGTTAATCCTTACAGAATTGAAGGACAAAAGACGGCTGCATATGAAATATGCGAAAGTTTAGGCGAAGCCCCTGATTATCAATTTATGCCTGTCGGCAACGCTGGAAATATTACGGCGTATTGGAAAGGATATAAAGATTACAATAAAGCGGAGCCTTCTAAATATGCTCTTCCAAAGATGATGGGTTTTCAAGCTGCCGGGTCTGCACCTATAGTGGAAGGTCATCCCATAGCAAACCCAGAAACAATAGCAACAGCTATAAGGATAGGAAATCCTGCTTCTTGGAAAACAGCAGAAGAAGCCAGAGGTGAATCTAACGGCGTTATAGACAAAGTAACAGATGAGGAAATATTAGAAGCATATAGAATTGTGGCTGCTACAGAAGGTATTTTTTGCGAGCCTGCCTCAGCATCGTCTATTGCTGGTCTTATAAAATACGTTAAGATGGGATATTTCAAAAATAATAGACTTGGAAAAGCTGTGTGCATACTTACAGGACATGGTCTAAAAGATCCAGACATTGCTGTTTCTAATGCTGTAAAACCTAAAAAAGTTAAAGCAAATATGAAAGATATAATAGATGCTATAGGATTTTAATTTTGTGAAAATAGAACTTATTTGCACAGGAAGCGAACTTCTTGCTGGAAAGCTTAATACAAGTGCAGCTTATATAGGCTCAAGATTATTTAACATAGGTCTCGAGTTATCTTGCATTACTGATATAGGCGATAAAAAACAAGATTTGGTAAAGCATTTTAACATTGCTTTTGCGAGAAGTAATATAATAGTTGTAACGGGAGGGCTTGGTCCGACTTTTGATGACATAACTGTTGAAACTGCAGCTGAATGCTTGGGGCTTCCAACTTATTCTGACCAGAAAGTTTTAAAGTGTATACAAGAATACTTCGCTAAAAAATCAATTTCAAAAATACCAAAAATCAACGAAAGGCAGGCTAATATACTTAGCGGCGCTAAAGTTTTAGAAAATCGTTTGGGCACAGCACCGGGACAAATGCTGCACTTTGAATTTAAGAGCGATGGAAAAAAGTATCGCAAAACTTTGTTTTTGCTTCCTGGTCCTCCAAGAGAAATGAAGCCGATGTTTGAAGAAAACATTGAACCATTTTTAAAAAGTTATTCTTCGGGTATAAGAAAAAATGTTTCCTTACGTGTGTTTGGTTTATCAGAATCTGCAATTGCCGAAGCAATAAAGCCGGTTATTGAGGAAGCTAAATTTGGAGACTGCCAAGCTGTGGAATTTGGTATTTTGGCAAGCGACTCTATAGTAGATATAAAATTTGCAGTTTCAGGCGGGGACGAGTTTGTTGTAGACAGCTCAATAAAGAATTTAAATTTAAGATTTGGCGAAGTTTTAAAAGATAATATTTTTGGATATAACGATGATACTCTTGCATCTGTAATGGGAAAACTTCTTATTCAAAAAAGAAAAACTGTTTCTTTCGCAGAGTCTTGCACCGGAGGGAAAATAGCGTCGGCTATTACAGATATTGCAGGCAGTTCTTTGTACTTTAAAAGCTCCGTAGTAACTTATTCCAACGAATCCAAACTTAAAATTCTCGGTGTAAAAGAAGAAACTTTAAAAAAATTTGGATCGGTAAGCGAAGAGGTTGCAAAAGAAATGGCTAGAGGTATTTTGAATCTTTCAGGAAGCGACTACGCTTTTTCTGTTACTGGTATTGCGGGTCCTGGCGGAGGTTCAAAAGACAAGCCAGTCGGTTTAGTTTACGTTGGTTTTGCCGACAATAAAAAAACCGAAAGTTTCAAATTCAATTTTGCCGGAACACGAAAAGATATAAGGGACAAAACAGTTAATACAGTTTTGGATTGCTTGAGAAAAAAATTAATTGAAAAACAATCTAAAAAATGAAATAATCTCAAAGTTGATTCCTGTACAAATAATCCGATTGTTACAGAGGAGATACGATGAAAAAAGCATTGGCTTTTTTATTTTGTTTGTTTTTCTATGCAGATTGTTCTTTTGGACAAGCTGTCCAACAAGAATCTTTAACTAAACTTTGGAAGTTTTCGGGTATTTTTACGTGGTCGTATAATCAGACCGATATAAGTAAAAATTGGACTGGCAAAGAAACATATTCAAGAGCATGGCAGGGGAGACTAGATACATCTGCCGTCAGAGACAGTCAGTCTTCAAACTGGTTAAATACTTTGAAAGAGTATTATGGTGAAACAGTTTCTAACGGTTCAAGCTCCATAAGTTTGGACACAATAGAGTTTAATTCGGTATATACGTATAAAATATTTAAAAATTTACAGCCGTACGGTTCTTTTTATATTTTATCGCAGAATAATAAATTTTGGGATCCGGTAACGTACATAGAATCTGCCGGTTTGAATTTTACGCTTATAAACAGCTCAATGAATACTTTAAAAGTCAGAGCCGGAGCTGCATTTAAACAAATTTTTAATTCTAAGAAAGATGTTGAACGGGATTTTGGCGGCGAATCGGTTATAGATTATATTTTCGTGTTTCGCCAAAACACAAAATTTACTTCGCAATTTAGAATTTTTGAAACATTTAGACCGACATGCGAAGATATTTATTGGGAAAACAGATTATTTCTAAAAACAGGTCCGTGGCTTACGACGGAAATAGGATATATAGTTTATTTTGATCATTCAAGGATTGCGGCTCATAGCTGGACTAATGATGTTGAAAGGATGTTCTACATAGCTTTAGGATTTTCTTTCAATATGTTTCAAAAGTAAATGATTATAAGGGAAAATATTGATGTCTAACATAAGAAATTTTTGCATTATAGCTCATATTGATCACGGAAAAAGCACTCTTGCCGACAGACTTCTTGAATATACTGGCACAATTTCAAAAAGAGAAATGAAAGACCAAATACTTGACGGTATGGAGCTTGAAAGGGAAAGAGGAATAACAATAAAAGCTAAAGCCGTAAGAATGAATTATACGTCTAAGAGCGGTCAAACTTATGTTTTAAATTTGATAGACACGCCGGGGCATGTTGATTTTACATACGAAGTTTCAAGAGCGTTGGCAGCTTGCGAAGGAGCGATTTTAGTGATAGACGCCACTCAGGGAGTTGAAGCTCAAACGCTTGCAAATACCATGCTTGCCAAGAACGCTAATTTAAAAATTGTTCCCGTTATAAACAAAATAGATTTGCCCACTGCCGATGTTGACAGCGCATACGAGCAAATGAAAGAAGGTCTTGACGTAAATGCTGAACCAATTCTTGCGAGCGCTAAGGAAGGCATAGGAATAAGTGAAATAGTTGATTCTATTATTGCAAATATTCCGCCGGCAAAAATTATAAATGACGAGCCTTTATCAGCTTTAATTTTTGATTCTTTTTACGAATCTTACAGAGGCGTTATAGTTATAATAAGAGTCTTTGACGGAAAAATACGCAAAGGGATGAAGGTTCGTTTTATGGCTTCTGGAGCTGAGCATGAAGTTCTTGAAGTCGGGTATATGAAAATAAAGATGATAGAAGCGTCGGAACTTTCTTCAGGCGAAGTGGGATATGTGGTTGCCGGCATAAAAGATATTAGGGATATAAAAATTGGCGACACTATAACTGAGAGTTCAAATCCGACAAAACACCCTCACGAGGGATATAAAGAAATAAATCCGTTTGTTTTTGCTGGTCTTTATCCAAACAGCACTTCCGAATACGACAGCTTGAAGATTGCTTTGGAAAAGCTCAAACTTTCAGACGCTTCGCTTGTATATTTCCCTGAAACATCTGTGGCTTTAGGGTTTGGTTTTAGATGCGGATTTTTAGGTTCTTTACATTTGGAAATAATTAAAGAAAGACTTGAAAGAGAGTTTGATTTAAGTCTTTTGGTTACGGCGCCAAATGTTGTTTATAAAGTGAAAACAAAAGGGAAATATGTTACTATAGACAATCCTTCCAAATTTCCAAATAATGCCGATATTGAAGAAATTTGGGAGCCGTATGTTGAAGCTACCATTATTTGTCCTGTTGAATATTTAGGAGATATGCTAGACCTCTGCCAGAAGAGGAGAGGAAAGCAGACTTCAATGAAGTATATGAATGTTAAAATAGCTCTTTTGAAATATCATATGCCGCTTGCGGAAATAATAGTCGGTTTTTACGATGCGTTGAAATCGGCTTCAAAAGGATACGCTTCTTTTGATTATGAGCATATAGAACCGCAACTTGGAGATTTAGTCAAACTGGAGATTATGATAAATTCAGAAGTTGTGGATGCTTTTACAGTTATTACGCATAGAGATAAAGCTCAAACTTCCGCTCATTATCTTACCGAGAAATTAAAAGGCATTATCCCAAGGCATATGTTTGAAATACCTATACAGGCAAAAGTAAACAATAAAATAATTGCCAGAGAAACAATATCGGCTATGCGTAAAGACGTTCTTGCAAAATGTTATGGCGGCGACATAACCAGAAAGCGTAAGCTGCTTGAAAAGCAGAAAGAAGGCAAACGAAAAATGAGACAATTTGGCAGAGTAGAAATTCCGTCAGAAGCTTTTGTGGCTGTTCTTAAAATAGATGAGTAATTATAATTAATGTAAATATAGAAAAAGAGGTAAATATTTATGGAATTGAAACTTTTTATTGCAGGATGTATTGCTTTTGCAATAGCAATGACAATGCAGGTTTTAAAAAAACGTTTTAAAACGCAGACTTCTAAAAAATTGTTTCAAAACGTTTATTCATGGGCTGATACTATTTGGACTGCTTTGATAATAGCGTCGTTTATTATGTTCTTTTTTATTCAGGCTTTTAAAATTCCGTCGGGAAGCATGAGAAACACTCTTCTTGAAGGGGATCATCTCTTTGTTAACAAGTGTTTTTATGGTTTTAGAGTACCGTTTAAATATGTCGGAAAGCGTTATGGCGCTTTGAAAAAGATAGAAAGAGGCGATATTGTTGTTTTTCAATGTCCTCCTCAGGCTTTGACAACTACCGAGACAGAACATGGAGTTAAGAAAGATTTCATAAAAAGGTGCGTTGGCGTTGCCGGCGATAAGGTTGAAATAAGAAATAAAAAACTTTACTTGAACGATGTTTTCATAGAAGAAGTTTATGCAGTTTACAATGACGACTCTATTTTTGAGAGTGTTAAACTGTTTGAAAACGTGGGAGATTATCAGAAAACTTGGGAAAAAGGAAATTTTACCTCCATTTCCCCTGTTTTTATAAGGGATAATTTTGGTCCCGTTATTGTGCCTGAAGGTTGCTATATGATGATGGGCGATAATAGAGATTTTTCTTTTGACTCGCGTTTCTGGGGACCATTGCCTGACGAGTATGTAAAAGGAAAGGCTTTGTTCTTGTACTGGCCCATAACGCGTTGGAAGTTTATATCATGACATGGGTTATATGGCTTACAATTGCGGTTGTTCTTGTAATTTGCGAAATAGCAACTTCGTCTGTTTTCTTTTGCCTGTGTCTTTCTATCGGTTCGGTTTTTGCTGCGGGAGCGTCTTATCTTTTTAACTCAAATTGGATTGAAATTATGGTTTTTATTATAGTTTCAATTTTATCTTTATATTTTGTAAGACCATTTTTTAAGAAAATGATAAAAAAGTCAAAAACTATAGAATCAAATGTTGACGCTCTTATAGGTGCTGAAGCTATTGTTACTAGTAAAATTACACCTTTCAGTCCGGGTTTTGTTAAGGTTTTTGGAGAAATTTGGAGAGCTGAATCTATCGTTGAAATTTTAGAAGGCGAGACTGTAAAAATTAAAAGGATAAATGGCACCACTTTGACAGTTGAAAAGTAAAGGAAAAAATAATGGAATATATAAATGCTATTTTAGGAATGGGGGACAAGATGACTATATTTTTAGGAATGATTGCGGCGTTTGCTGTGATTTTTATAGCTAATTCCGTAAAAATAATAAAACAGTACGAAAAAGGGCTTATTGAAACTTTGGGCAAGTACACAGGGACAAGGATCTCAGGAGCAAATATTATAATTCCTATATTTCAAAGAATGCTTAGAGTAGATATGAGAGAACGCGTTATTGATGTTCCCCCACAAAGCGTTATAACGAAAGATAATGTGTCTGTTGTTGTTGATGCTATAATTTATTTTCAGGTTACAGATCCTGTAAAAGTAGTTTATAACATTGAGAATTTTGCACTTGCAGCTTTAAAACTTGCTCAAACAAATTTAAGAAATGTAATAGGTGATATGGAGTTGGATAGCACTCTTACGTCAAGAGAAAAAATAAACACGCAGCTGAGAGTTGTAATGGACGAAGCGACAGACAAATGGGGTGTAAAAGTTACAAGAGTTGAAATACAAAAAATTGATCCTCCTAAAGACATTACAGACGCTATGTCTAAACAGATGAAAGCTGAAAGAGAAAAGAGAGCAAATATTTTGGAAGCTGAAGGCTTAAGACAAGCTGCTATTCTTAAGGCTGAAGGAGCTAAACAGGCTGTTATTCTTGATGCAGAAGCTGTAAAAGAGAAACAAGTCTTAGAAGCTACTGGTGAGGCTGAAGCTATAAGAAAAGTTGCTGAAGCAGAGAAATATAAAATTGAAATGATTTATAAAGCTATACATGAGGGTAAACCTACAAATGATCTTATTGCCATAAAATATTTGGAAGCTTTGGGTAAAGTCGCCGATGGACAGGCTACAAAAGTATTCTTACCTTTAGAGACCGCAGGAGTTACGGCATCGCTTGGAGGTATAGCGGAATTATTTAAGGAAACACCAAAGCAAGTAAAAACAAATAATTAAAATTTTTATATGCTTATTGAAAGATGAGCATTATGGTTTATGCATATGAGTATGATAGGTTTATATATACACATTCCATTTTGCAGACAAAAGTGTTTTTATTGCGATTTTTTCTCAACAAAATATGATACTGATTTAGCCGATAAATATATTGATTCTTTAATAAAGCATTCCCAGAAGTTTAAAAACAAAAAGATAAATTCAATATATATTGGAGGCGGTACTCCATCTGTTCTATCTCCTAAACAAATACAAAAACTTCTACTATCTTTAAGCAATACCTTCAATTTATCAAAAGTAAAAGAATTTACTTTTGAGCTTAATCCAGAATCGGTTTCAAAGGAAAAGCTGATTATTCTAAAAGAATTTGGCGTCAATAGGCTAAGCATAGGACTTCAATCTGCTGAAGATAAATATTTAAAGTATTTAGGTCGTATACATGATTTTAAAACTTTTTGTAACTGTTACGATAATGCAAAACATAAAGGGTTTGATAATATAAACATAGATTTAATATATGGATTGCCAAACCAAACTATTGATGAATGGACAAGTATTTTGAAAAAAACTTTGCTATTTAACAGCGAGCATTTATCGTTGTATCCCTTATCAGTAGAAGAAAATACGACTTTTTATAAAAACGGCATTGTTACAGATGACAAATTGCAGCATGAAATGTATGAAAAAACTGTAAAGGTTTTGGAAGATAGTGAATATGTTCATTATGAAATTTCAAATTGGGCTAAAAAGAACAAAGAAGCTTTACACAATACAAATTATTGGCGTAACTTGGAATATATAGGTCTTGGAGCCGGTGCTTGCGGATATTTGGGAAAAAATAGATATAAAAACATAGAAAACATTGAAAAATATATAAACTTTATTGAAAGTAATATAGATTGTACGATAGAAAATGAATATATAGACGAAAAGCTTTATACAGCTGAAACAATAATGTTAGGACTAAGGCTTTTGGATAAAGGTTTATCTATAAAATGTTTCAATTACCCACAAAATAAATCGGCTCTGTTAGAATGTTTAAAAGAAAGAACTCTTATACAAGAGGAAGATAGAATAAAACTTGCCAAAGAACATGTTTTTATTTTCAACCAAATCGCCTCAAAGTTTATTTAGTTTTTTAATAATATCATCCTGAGCTTATAAAATAGGGTTCCCCTTGAGAAAAAAGGGAAATATTTAGATATTTCCAACTTATCCATAGAGCTTAAAATCTACAGCAAAATAATTTTTATATAAATCCTACAACCAAAAGACACAAAATAACATACCTGCTTACTATGTATTCCAAAGAATAACTTTTTTAAAATAACCTCTCACATAACAACCTTAAATTTAACTACATAAAAAAGTGTTCTTTTTTACTAAGAAAGCTCAAAAAAGATTCCTTTTTTTGAGCTTTTCCCCTGTCTTAAATCCTATTTTTTATCTATCCGATAAACTCAGATTTCAATATCAAAAAATTCCTTTTTTACTAATTAATTGTTTCTTTTTAAAATGTGGTATGTGCTTGACTATTTATGTAAAAAATTTGTAAATATAATGTGAAAATAATGAAAATAAAGTCAACTGCTACGGGCTTACGCCCGTTAGCTTGAAATTAGAATGCAAGCTCCGCTTGTCCCAAGTCTTCTTTTTCCTGATATTTTACATATCGCTTTATCTCTTCTTCGTCTAA
>JAITDI010000003.1 GCA_031282625.1 Candidatus Endomicrobiellum meruensis
AGCGTTTGAGATTACATTTTTCTGCCAAAACTCAAAGGAAGCGACAATAGCAGATGGAATCATAACAGCAAGAGGAATAAACATAAACGGCAACGCCCAAGACATAAATGGTATTAAAATCAAAAATACAACCGATATGTTGGACAATATAAAACTTACCACCGCCGTCATCCCAGCACTCTTTGCCGACTTTTCAAGCGGTCTTGCTTCAGCCGCTTCCTCTCCTCTCGCTCCTTCTTCTACAAAAAGCCCTTCCCCATTCCTTATAAATCTCTTCCCGTTTATTGTTATCCTTACCGCTTCTCCCTCTTTCTTCACATCTCCTTCCATCCTAAATGCCGTCCCTCTCTCTAACCTTGAACCTATATACTCTAACGCCTCATTTATCTCTCTCGTCCCATAACTCTTTTGTATTAACACTTGCGCAAGCCCCACTAACTTTTCCTCTATCGTCGCCACTTGCGATAAAGGCATCGTCGCCAAACTCTGAAACAATATCTTGCTTTGCTCTTTTGCCAATTCATGATACGCCCTTTCTGCTTCTTCTACCCCTCCACTTACATTCGG
The DNA here is from genome assembly GCA_031282625.1 of Candidatus Endomicrobiellum meruensis. GTDB lineage: Bacteria > Elusimicrobiota > Endomicrobiia > Endomicrobiales > Endomicrobiaceae > Endomicrobiellum > Endomicrobiellum meruensis. The sequence continues at coordinate 568 of JAITDI010000003.1, forward strand.
CGTTATCACTATGTATGAAATCCCTTCTTTTGCCAACATCTCTGACAACGCTTCCGTGTGAAACCCTCCTGTCACTACTACATTCACACTCTTTGCTTCTTTTAAACTTCCTATTACTTTCTCTACCTCACTCTCTTGCTCTTCTTTCTTCCCTTCTACCTTCTTTGCTTCTTTTATAAAATCTAAGTTCTCTATAAAATATTGGTTCCTATCTACGTTTATATCGTAAAATCTATCTAACCTCTTTTCATACTCTTTGAGCATTTCCATTTTCTTGTTATCTATATACTTTACATACAACCTTTTCCATTCTTTTATATTCTCTTTATACCTCTCATAATTGTCCGCTGTTATCTTCGTTGAAAAATAATCCTTTATCTTCCCTATAAATCCTGCCAAAAACGCTACTTCCCTTGACCCTTGATCACTTGCAAACGCTATACTTAATTCTCCTTCAAATCGCTCTTCTTCTTTTATCATTTCTATTGGATTTATTTGCCTGCTAAGCTCTATTTGTTTGAATAATTTGTTTAAATTCGGATAGTTTATTGCTAACTCTATCTTTAATTCTTTTGAAAATTTTATTAGAAATGTGTATAGCTTATCTACATTTTGAAAGTTTGCTGTCTCTTCCGTTATCATTTTGTATGCCTGATACGGAAGTACCTCTTTTAGCTTTAATATCAGTCCTTGTAACTCTTTTGACGTTTTTCCATAGTTTATCTTTTCGCTCTCTTTTAGTAACTCTATATACCTTGTTATGTTCTTGTACGCCATACCCCTTCTCTCGCCATACTCAGGACTTATATCTATTCCATATCTCTGCGCATACTTCGTCATTAGCCCATAGTACTTCTTTACACTAACCTTCCCTTCACTATACTCCCTTTCTAGTTTCTCTGCCTTTAACTGCCTATTGTTGAAATATCTCTTTTTTAAATTATCTATGTCTTTGTCTATGCTTTCTATTATTGTCCCTATCTCTTTTTCTTCACTCAATATATTCCCAAATCGTTTCAAGTTCTCTAAATATGCCTCTTTCTTCTCTATTCCTTTTATTATATTTGCCCTGCTTGATATCGCCGCATAATACTCCCCTCCTGTTAGCATCCCAGTCTCTAGCAATTTCTTTATTGTCTCTTCTTTCTCTTTCTTATCTCTTATTTCACTTAGCCAACTCGTCTCTACTCCTCCGTACCCTCCTTCCATGTATATCTTCTTTACTCCATACTTCTTGTCAAATAGGTCTATTATACTTCCTATATTCCTTTGCACTTCTGCACTTAAATGCAAATCTTGTATGTTTATTACTACTGTGTCGCTTCCTCCATATTTCGATTCTGTTATTTTTCCGTATGCTTGCGGTATGCTAAATTCTGTTAGGATTTTTTTGAATTGTTGGGTACTTAGTGTCGTTTGCACTGCTTGCCCTATGCTCTCTCCATATACAAACGACATTAATACGCTGTTGATTACTATTAGACTTGTTATTTTGACTGGATTTAACTCTTTTTTCCAACTACTAATTAAACTAATTTTCCTACTTATCCAAACCTTACACCTCTCCCTAAACAAAAATAATAAAAAGCGATTTCTTAAGAATCTTTTCATTGATTATCCTTATTTCTCCCTTTTTTTTCTTCTTATATTTGGAGACATCTTTTCTTTTTCATTATTCTTTTTTAAAACCTTTTTCTCCCTTTCCCTAAAATCTCCCCTTCTTGCTAAATAGTGCGACTATTATATATGCAGAAAAGACTCCTATCAACGCCCCTGCAAAAACATCTGAAGGAAAATGACTTCCTATATATATCCTATAAAATCCTGAAGAAAAAGCAAATAGTATATATAAATACCAATACTTTTTAACCATTATAAACATGAAAGTGCATAAAGAAAACGCAAGCTCTGTATGTCCTGAAGGAAAAGAAAGTGTATATATTTTTTCAAAGAGTATATTTGTATTTTCTCCAAATACTTCTAAAGGGCGAGGTCTTTCAAAATAATGTTTTAGAAAATGAATTATCACAGCTCCTACTGCCATTACGCTTGCCATCAGAGCGAGATTTGTCCAAAAATGCTCTTTTTTATTTTTCCATAGGATAAATATACACATTGTAAGTATTATAAAAAAACTTAAGTTAAAGTTTTTGGCGTCACAATGTGAAATAGGCGCTGCAAAAAAATCTAAAAATTTAGACTTTAAGTTTGAGTTTATAAATTTGAAAACAAAATGATCAAATTTTAAAAGTTCTTGCCTGAGGTCTTTTTTTGTTTCCAAATTTATAGCGGCGTAAGTTTGCGGAAGTTTAGACGGATTGAAAGACTTACAAAATATAAAATAGAAATTTTTAATTTTTTTGCCATTTCTGTAGATGGGGAACTCTTCAATTTCGGTATATGATGAAAATACATCTGATCCGTATCTTTTTTTAGGCTCTGAAAAGAAGTAATCATTACATATGTATAATCCATTTTTATTTTTTAATTTTTTTAAGTCTCTTTGCCAAAAGTCGTAAGCATTTATTTTGTCACTTATGCAGAATACTCTAAGTTCAGGAACGCATGCTGAAAGTTCACTTGCCAAATAACTTTTGTGTGTAAATATAAAAGGTCTCTCTTCTTTTGAATAAGAGTTTACTATTCGTCTTATTTCGTTTCCTACTTCTTTCCAACCGTAAACTTCATTCGTTAAATCAATCCTTTCAGACTCTGGAATACCATGTTCTATTTTTTCAAGTTTATCTTTCGGCATAAATTTTTCAACAGGAACAATTCCGTACAAAACATGCAGAGGAACTATGATAATCATAAGCAAAGCTAAACCCCAAGCTGCATAAGAATAAAATTTAAACCATTTTACATGCCAAAATTTTAATATTAAATGAGCTACATATATTGATAGGACTAAATATCCCATAGCAGGCCAGTGAGGAAGTATCTCATTAAATGTTGCTATTGCGTTAAAAAGGAGTAAAGCAGGCAGTGAGAAACAAGAAATAATAAGAGTTGTTCTATCCTTTTTTTTATAAGTTTCTTTAACACACAAGAATGTGGCGATTATAAACATTAAAAATAGCAAAGGAGAAATATATCCAGCTTGCGCTCCTATAGACCTACCAAAAAACGTTAAAGAAAATTTAGGTAAAGAATGCCCAAACCCGTGGTTTAACTGGAATCCGAAGGATGCCCAACTGTTTTCTATATTCCATATTATAACAGGCAGAAAGATTACGGCAGACAGAACAAGTCCAAAATATGGTTCTTTATTTTTAAACCAAAATCTGTGTTTTGGCGAAAAAATAAGAAATAAAAACACTGAGAAAGGTATCAAAACACCGTTATATTTGGAAAGCATTGCAAACCCTGTTGTAATGCCCAACAAATACCAATATTTTTTATTATTTGTTTCAATTATTATGATAAATATAAGAAGTGACAGAAGCCAAAATAAAGCAAGTGGAGAATCTGGAACGGCTATTACAGAACCCAAAAAAGAAAATACAGGAAGAACATTTAATAGCAATACGCCGACAAAAGCCGTTCTCTCATTGTAAAGTTTTTTAACGCATATAAAAAATATCCAAATTGCAAAAAAGAAAATTAACACTGTGGGAAATCTTACTGCAAATTCAGTGTTGCCGAAAATTAATGTTGATGCTTTGATTATATAACCAATTAGAGGAGGATGGTCAAAATACGAAAAGTCCAGAAATTTGGAATATACCCAGTAGTGAGCTTCGTCTATAGTTAGTCCTATCTTACCTATTATTAACAGTCGTAATAGTGTTGTGGCAGCATTTACAATCCAAAACCATAACTTATAATTCATTTATCTTCCTGTTAATTTAAGTTTTAAAACTTTGAATAAGTATGTTATTAAAGTTCCTAGTCGAAGTTTTGATTTGCCTGAAAATCTGGCAAGGAATATTATTGGATATTCTTTGACTTTAAAATTATTTTCTTTAATTTTGTATAGAACTTCAGTAACTATGAAAGGATCGCTTGCCGTTAATTCGGCAGCGAATTTAGCTAGAGCTGTTTTTTTAAACATTCTATAACCAGAGGTAGGATCTTGTATTTTAACTCCCAATACAAAAGATAAATACCGTCTTGAAAAATTGCTTACTATTTGCCTAACTATTGATCTCTCTTCGTCTTTTCCGCCGTTGATATAGCGCGATCCTATAACCACATCACAATTTTCTATTGTTTTTAAAAATTCTGGGATATATTTAGGAGAATGAGAGCGATCCCCGTCCATTTCAACTATATAATCGGCTTTCATATCAAGAGCTTTTAAGAATCCGTCTTTTCCTGCATATCCGCGACCTTTTTTTTCTTTTCTTAATAGAAGATGTACTTTATTATTTGTTTTTGATATCTCTTCAACTATTTTATACGTTCCGTCAGGAGACATATCATCTACAATCAAAACATCTGCGTTGGCTACACAATTTAAAATTTCATCAATCACCAGCTTTATATTGGAAGCTTCATTATATGTCGGCACCATTACGATAGTTTTCATAAAAACCTCAATTTGAACTGTAAGATAGGAGCTTATAAATTATAAATATTGCTCAATTGCTTTTATAACATCTTTTGCCGCGATTGACTCCATGCAGTTATCAATTAAATCGCACTCCTGCTTATAACAAACCGCGCAATTTTTATTAGATTGTATTTTTACGCCTTTGGAGTATATTTCTATTTCATTGACTGAAGTTGGACCAAAAAGAGCTACGATATTTTTCTTAAGTCCGGCAGCAGCGTGCAAAGCCATAGTGTCTCCGCACAAAACTACGTCGCATAGATTTATTTTTGCAAAGAAATCTGGAATAGTATTGTCAATTCCTGTTGATATAACATTTGGCATATTTTCTTTTAAAATTGAGTCAATTTCACTTTTATCCTGAGCGCAGCCGAGCAATAAAACGAAGTATCCTTTTTGCGAGAAATATTTTGCGGTTTCAATAAATCCTTTTGATGTCCATTTTTTTAATTTCCACCTATTGCCTGCTCCGGGGTTTATTCCTATAATTTTTTTATCGCGGGTTATATTGTTGTCTTTTAAAAATTTTTCAGCTTTCTCTATTGAATTTTTTTGCAAGGGAACAATTATTTCATAGTTGTCTTTTGGTAGTTCGGCTATTTTAGACATCCAATGTTGATATGTAAAAGTGTTGGTTTTCTTCAGCTTATCATAAGCGCTTGTTTTAAGCCATTCTTTAGCATAATTGTTTGAAGTTACGATGTTTCTGCAATCGTCCAAAGTAAATCCTAGGACTTCTTTTTTGTTTGAGAGTTTTGTAAGAGATAGACTTTCAAAAGCTAAATCTAAGTTGATGACAATGTCAAAAAATTCGTTTACAAGATATTTTATGACATTTCCGTCGTTATGTATTATTCTATCTATCAGATTATTACCTTCAAGAACAGCGGCGTTTTTTATATCAACAATCCAAGATATTTCGCTTTTGGGGTAAACTTTTTTTAAACTGTTTAAAATAAAAGTAGTTCTTAAAACATCGCCCATAGCTCCAAGTTTAACAATTAGAATACGTTTATTATCTTTCTTGGCTGAAAGCCTTGAATAGTTTTTGCATTCTTTACAAATGGCATTATTATTTTTTTGGTAAACACACGGTCTATCTAACGGAAATTTAGAACAATCTGTGAAAACTTCAAAAGAATCAGTATTTTTTATCATAATTTATAAAGCTAGCAAATCTTTCCAGACATTGCAATACCGTGTACAAAGTAGTAAAATCACGAGTCGATGAATTCATCTAGTTGGAGTTTTTATGGATAGGTTATTTTGCAGAAAAAATGCTTTTTTTATTGCTAGTTTTGTTATTTTGTTTAAAATATTTTTATCTGCTTCTATAGAACTTCACCCAGACGAGGCGTATTATTGGCTTTGGTCCCAGCATTTAGCTCTAGGATACTTTGACCATTCTCCAATGGTGGCGTGGTTTATAAAAGCAACTACCTTATTTTTCAACTCTGAAGCGGCAGTAAGATTTTCTTCTATAATAACGACTATAATACTCAGCTTTTTGATATGGAATCTGGCTAAAAAGCTTTTTAATGAAACTATAGCTGCGGCGTCTGTTATCGTATTAAATACTTTGCCTGAAATGATGACAGCCTCTATAGTAATAACGCCTGACACACCTCTATTTTTGTTTTTCTCTTTGAGCGTTTATTATTTATGGCGTTTGATTGAAAGTGACCAAACAAAGTATTGGTATATAACAGGCTTGTTTTTTGGTTTGGCTCTACTGTCAAAATATACCGCTGTATTGTTTGGATTAAGCCTTTTTGTGTACATGATTGCAGACAAAAAATGGTACTGGTTTAAAAATAAACATTTTTATCTTATGTTTATTGTCTCTTTCATTGTGTTTTTACCTGTTATTATTTGGAATTTACAGCATGAATGGATGTCTTTCACATTTCAATTTCATCACGGCTTGACTAGCAATAAAATTCATTTTGATTATATTTTTGACTATTTGGGTTCACAATGTCTTGCTGTAGGTCCTGTTATTTTTATTTCCGGTATTGTTGCAGCAATCGGTTATTTTTGTTCAAAGAATTCAAAAAAGATTTTTATTGCATCTTTTTCTGTGCCAATAATAATGTTTTTTCTGTTTACGGCTTTAAAAAGAAATCCAGGAGCAAATTGGCCTGCCTTTGCCTATTTTGCTTTCAGCATTATGTGTTCTGCTCATTTGCTTGAAAATAAGTCAAAAATAAAAAGAAAGATTCTAGTATATGGAACAGTATTTAATTTTATTATATCTTTTCTTTTGGGTTTGCACGTTAAGTATGCGATTGTTCCTTTGAGGCTTTTTTCACGTCATGCTGCTGTTGCTGATGCCACTAATTGGTTCTACGGTTGGAGGGATCTTGGAGATAATCTTGTAAAAAGAAATATTAAATATGTTATAGCAGATACTCAGCAATGGGGAGGCGCTATGGCTTATTATACAAAGAACAAATTACAAGTATTAACGGGACCGGTGCCTGTAAATCAGTTTAAGTATTGGACTATTCCGGATGATTTGGCTTATTCAAAAATTGCAGTTGTAAATGTGGATAAAGATATGGAAGACGATTTTAGTAAAATTAAGAATGCGGATATTATAATGGTTTCAAGAAACAGAATTCCTATTCGTCAATACGCAGTTGTTGAAAGTAATGGTTATGAAATGAAAAAGTAATTGAATTGCGAAAGACAAAATAGTACAATTCCAATCTATGAGATACGCATTTGTGATTTTAATGTTTCTGTTTGCGACATCTTCTCTTCTTGCGAATCAATTTGATTTTGATTCGGTAAACGTCTCTGTTACGCCAACAAATTCTCTTGCTTTATATTATGACTTACAATTTAGAACAGCATATTATTCAAATTTTGATTTTGCACTTTACACGCCGCCGTCAAAAGCGGATAAAGTTTTTGCAAATACGGATTTGTCATATTTATTCCAACTGGGAATAATTTCGAGGTTCTAACATGAAAAAAGTTTATTTGGCTTTTTTGTGGCACCAGCATCAACCTATGTATAAAAATCCAGTTACGAACGTCTATGAACTCCCGTGGGTAAGGCTTCATGCTACCAAAGATTACTATGACGTGGTCGCAATACTTGACGGTTTTCCTAAAATAAAATCTAACATAAATTTAGTTCCATCTTTGTTAATGCAGCTTGAAGAGTATGCTTCGGGGAAAGCCAAAGACAGATTTATGGACTTAACCTTAAAAGACGCAAAACTTTTGACGCAAGATGAGAAAACTTTTATTTTGGCAAATTTCTTTTTAGCAAACTTAGAGAATATGATTTTGCCTTTTCCACGTTACTCTCAGCTTTACAACAAGAAATCTCAAAAATTAGATGAAAGTATGTTTGAAGAGCAGGATTTTAGAGATTTGCAGGTTTGGTTTAATCTGTCGTGGTTTGATCCTTATTGGTGCAAAAGCGACGAATTTATTAAATTTTTGCATGATAAAGGGAAAGATTTTAGCGAAGATGAAAAAAGAAAACTTGTTGATAAACAGATTGAAATCTGTGGAAAGATAGTTTCTAAACATAAAGAAGCTCAAGACAGAGGACAGATTGAAGTTACCGTAACGCCTTTTTATCACCCAATTCTTCCTTTACTTTGCGACACAGATGCGGCAAAAGAAGCGACGCCTGAAATAAATTTGCCGCAAAAAAGATTTGTTCATCCTGAAGACGCTTTATGGCATATTGAAAACGCCATTTCTTATTATGAAGAACGATTTGGCGTTAAACCGTCGGGAATGTGGCCTTCGGAAGGGTCTGTGTCAAACGCTGCGGTTGAACTTATTTCCGAAGCAGGAATAAAGTGGACGGCAACGGACGAATCGGTTTTGTTTAACAGCGTAAAAGACATATCAAGCGATAGAAGACATTTATTTAAGCCGTTTCAATTAAATATCAATGGTAAAAATTTAAACATAATTTTTAGAGATCACGGGCTTTCTGATTCTATAGGTTTTGTGTATTCTAAATGGAATGCTGAAGATGCTGCAAACGATTTTATAGCTAAGATTAAAAGTATAGGAGAATATGCAGTCTCGCTTACAGATGCTCCTCTCGTATCTGTCATTTTAGACGGAGATAACTGCTGGGAGTATTATAAAAATGATGGTTGGGACTTTTTAACAAAACTTTACGAAAAACTAAGCGCTGACGACGACATAGAAACGGTAAGAATAAGTGACTATCTTGCAAAATTTCCTCCGAAAGACATAATAACAAATTTAACAGCGGGTTCGTGGATTAATGGAAATTTCGGTGTTTGGATAGGTAGTGCTGAGGATAATAAATCTTGGGATTGTTTATCTCTGACAAGAGATGCTTTGATAGACAAGTTAAATTTGGGCGACTCCGAAAATATAGAAACGGCTTGGAATGCTTTTCATGTGGCTGAAGGATCTGATTGGAATTGGTGGTATGGGGACGATCATTCTTCATCAAACGATACTGATTTTGATTTTTTATACAGGCAGTACTTGATAAATGTGTACGAGTCTCTGGGAATAGCTGTGCCTGAAACCTTGTTTGAAGTAATAGGGAATAATTCCAATCAAAAGTACGCTCTAAATCCTACAGCGTCTATTTCTCCAAAGATTGACGGTAAAAGTTCAGATTTTGATGAATGGAAAAAGTCAAGCTTTTATAAGACTGGCGCAAGCGGTGGGGCGATGCATCAAGTTTTTACAGTGTTAAAATCTTTTAATTATGGCTTTAACTCTGATAATTTATATTTAAAATTTGATTTTAATGAAGAGTCTTTAGAACAACTTTCTTTAAAAATAGCATTTTTAAAGCCTATAGAAACAAATGTAATTTTAAGTTTTAAATCAGACAATAAAATGCTAGTTGTAGATGGGACGGGGAAAAATATAGACGCTGCTAGCGCTATTTTTGATAAAAGCGCAGAACTGGCTTTACCGTTTTCTTTCTTAAGTCTCCCTGAGGAGTATGACAAGATAAAATTTGCGATAGCTGTGAACAAAAATAATTCTGAAATTGAAAGGTGGCCAAATCAAACGGTTATAGAGATACCAAAACCTATCAAAAATTAAATTGGAAAACATGCTCATTTTGTAATTTTTAGATTTTTTATCGCATATATATTTAAATGTTTTGGAGAAATAAATGACTGTAAAAGAATTTTTGTTAAACGGTAAAAAATATTGGGGATTTGAAGGGGAAATATCTCCCGGTAGTAATTTGGCTTTTATAAAAGGCGGCAAAGGGTTTATAATGTGCGGTTATTTAAATCTTGAAACAGCAGAAAAAATGAACAATATTGCAGCCGTTGTGATAGGAGTTAAAACAATTGACGATATGTTAAATAAGAATATAGTAAGCTCTACGACAAACGCTAAAAAAATCGGCATTGTACCCGGTATTTCAGTCTTGAAAGCTCTGGAGAAAATAGGTTAACAAGCTGATAAATTTGACAAGGATAAACAAAATGTGTACAATCCCTTCATAATCGCGGGGTGGAGCAGTCCGGTAGCTCGTCAGGCTCATAACCTGAAGGTCGCAGGTTCAAATCCTGCCCCCGCAATTTGTAAGATTTAAAACGACCTCTTGTCAGGTCGTATTTTTTTTGTAAAAGCGTTTTTCTATTTGATATAATCACAAAATGATAATTGACGATTTGAAAAATATAAATTTTTATTCAAATTTTAATACTTCTATTAAATTGGTGTTACGTTTTATTAAAGATAACGCCAAGTATTTTGCAAAAGAAGGACGCTATGAAATAAACAAAAATATTTATGCCGTGATAGAAACATCTCTCCCTAAAGCTCTCAAACAGCAAAAATTGGAAGTCCACAGAAAATATATTGACGTTCAGTATATTGTTGACGGATATGATGTAATAGGCTATAGGAATTTGTTGGACTGTTATCAAATATATAAAGATTACGATGAAACAAAAGATATAAAATTTTTCAATGACAAACCTGATTTTAACATTGTTATAAACGAAGGTCATTTCTCAATATTTTTTCCTAGTGACGCTCATGCTCCGCTATGCGGGGAAAAACCTGTAAAAAAGTGTATAGTAAAAATTGACGTAAATACAGTTTTTAGTAAATAAATATGTAGAGGTATAAAATGATTATAGGGTTGACTGGTTCTTATTGTTCCGGGAAAGATACAGTTGCAGACTATATATCGCAAAAACATGGATACAAACATTTCTCTTTGTCTGACGTTATAAGAGAGATAATGAAAGAAGCTGGACTTGAGCCTACAAGAGAAAATCTTATTAGATTTGGCACAAAGCTTCGTGAAGAAAACGGCAACGGAGTTTTAGCAAAGAAAGTTTTGGAGAAAGCAAAAGATGAAAGCAAGTATTGCATAACTTCAATAAGGCATTCGGAAGAGGTAAGCGAACTTAGAAAAAGAAAAGATTTTGTATTGATAAATGTTGACGCTCCTCAGGATGTTCGTTTTGAAAGAATGCAGAAAAGGAAAAGACCTGGCGATCCTCAAACGTTGGAAAAGTTTATAGAGCTTGAAAAAAAGGAATCTCAGACTTCAGGTTCAGGGCAACAGCTTAGAAAAACAGCCAATATGGCAGACATTACTTTTATAAACGATTCCAATGATATGGTAACTCTTAAGGTGACAGTGGACAATCTTTTAGAAGATTTAGAAAATGAAAGAAGAAATTTTTGATGTTGTAGTTATCGGCTGCGGCGCTTCTGGAATGATGTCAGCCATAAGAGCAGGGGAACGTGGTTTAAAAACTATAGTTTTGGAGAAAAAATCGCGTCCTGGCATAAAGCTTTCAATTACCGGAAAAGGCAGAGGGAATCTTACAAACAACGCTTCAATAGAAGAGTTTACAGAGTGTTTTCATAACGGTAAATTTTTATACAACAGTTTCAATGCTTTTTCAAACCTTGACACAATTTCTTTTTTTGAAAATTTAGGAATTCCGTGCAAACTTGAAAGAGGCGGAAGATATTTTATTGCAAGCGGCAAAGCTCAAGACGCTGTTGACGCTCTTGTAAAAAAAGTTAAAAAATTTTCCAAAATACTTACTTCTTTTGACGTAAAAAGTGTGAAGAGAAACAATGATTTTACGTTTATAATTTCTTCCTTAAAAAATTCAATAAAATCAAAAAATCTGATATTAGCCTGTGGGGGATCTTCGTATCCTTCAACCGGCTCGGACGGTTTCGGATATGCTATTGCAAAATCTTTAGGGCATACTATAAAATCTCCGATTCCAGTCCTTGTCCCTATAGTCCTAGACAAAGAATATTTAAAAGAACTTCAAGGTTTAAAATTAAAAAATGTTGAAGCTTCCGTTATTTCTAGCGGAAAGACTATTTCCAAAGAATTCGGTGAGATAGAGTTTACGAACTTTGGAGCGGACGGACCAATAATTTTAACCCTGAGCAGATTTATAGTGGAAGAGATTTCTGATAAAAAATTGATTTTATCGCTGAATTTAAAGCCTGCTCTTTCAAAGGAACAGTTAAATCAAAGATTATTAAGAGAAATAGATAAATTCGGACAGTACCATTTAAATATTATGCTTAAAGAGCTAATTCCTGTTAAGATGATAAGACCGTTTATAAACTATTGTGGGATTAATATAACTAAGAAATGCTCGCAGATTAATAAAATTGATAGAAAGAAAATATTAAACGGATTTTTTGATTTCAGGTTTAATATAATAAAAACTAAAGATTTTAAAGAAGCAATAGTTACAAGAGGCGGTGTTATTGTTGACGAAATAAAGCAAAAAACAATGGAATCAAAATTAGTTAAGAATTTGTATTTTTGTGGAGAAGTTATAGACATAGATGCGCCTACGGGTGGTTTTAATTTGCAGGCGGCATTTTCAACCGGCTATTTAGCGGGAAGCTCAATAGGAGATTAAATCCTGAGTTTATCGGAAACGCCTTTTGATTTTACAGGACAGTTTCTTAAATCAGTTGCTTAATGCTTCAAAAGTCTAATATGTCTGAACGCGGACAAGTTTGTAAAGCAAAAGCAATTTGATTATAGTAATTTAAGACTTCACAGGTCTTTGGTTATCAACAATTGCCTATTTTCTCCTATGGAGTTCTTTAACATAAAAAGGGACATATTTATTCTATTTTAGATTCCAAATAAATCCTTTTGCAAAATTTAATGATGAATACTTGAAAGGGTTATTTGTGAAGGGTGCCATAGGGTACAATGCGTATTTCTCATCAAAGTTTAAAGAAGTCTATAATAACCAAAACAGAATCTCTTCTATATAAAGATAAAGGAGGTTTATATTATGCTTTGGGACTAGGATATGAATTCTCTTTTGGAATAACGTATGGAATATATAAGACGTCTATTAAAGCTTCCAGCTTAGGCGAGGAGACACAAGCATGGCCAGCAAGATTAAAAATGATTTAACTTGCAGCTGTGTGGGTTTAAACGTTGGATACAAGTTAGCGACAAAGATATAAAAAAGGAAACTCGGCAGACAAATCCTTAATCGTCTGCCGAGTTAATTTATAAATTATTTCAATCCGGGAAACTTCATTCCGCCCATGAGTTTTTTAGATTCTTCAGCCATAATAGCCTGAGCTTTCTCTCTGGCTTCTTCAAAAGCTGCTAGTACAATTTTTTCAATTTTTTCTTTTTTCTCTTTAAGCAAATCTTCAGGAATATATAAACTCAAAAACTCATTTTTAGCATTTACTTGTATTTTAATGCCTTTATATTCAATATCAATAGTATGCGCTTTCAATTTTTTATCCATTTCACTAAGCTTGCTTCTCATAGACATAGCTTCTTTTGCCATCTTAAACAATTCCATCTTAAATCTCCTTTCTATTTTTTGACAATTTTTTTGTCTATTATTATTAAAAATCTTACAGCAATACCAACAACTGCCCAAACACCTATCAAGAGCCAAGCTAAAGTTTTAAATCCCTTATAAAGAAAATAGACTCCAAATACACCGCAGAGCGTTGATACCAACAGCATATTTTTATATGTGCCAACTTTATTACTTTGCCCCACGCTTACCTGCCTTATCTGCTTTAAGGATTATAGCATAAACGGTTATATTAAGTGAAAGCAAAATTACAACCGTTGCTATACCTGCCAGCATGTTTGCAGCAACAGCCACAACACAGCTAGCTAAAATATCAAGTGCAAAAAGCGTGTAGAAAAACATTTTTATTTTTTTCATTTAAAACCTTTACATAAGCAATTATTTTATTACTTTTTTCTAAATGTTGATAATCTTTGAAATTATATCCAAATTAAGTCTCATATTTCCTCAATGTCCCTGATATTATTTTTTTAAACCCAAATTTAGTGTTAACTATAAGCCTTCCATCTTTATCTATGCCCAAGTTTACACCTGACACAATATTATTATATCCATCATCAATAGTAACAATTTCATTCTTGTTGGCAATGTTCCAATTGTATTCCTTTACAAACATCTCAAATCCGGTATTACAAAAATCGTTATATATATCTTCAACTTTAGCTAAAAGTTCTGCAAGAAATTCGGCTCTGTCCACTTCTCTTCCTAAAACTTCTTTAAGAGAAATAGAAATATTAGCAAATTTTTCTGGGAGCTTATTGTTAATATTTATTCCTATACCGGCAACAATCCAATTTATTCTGTCTTGTTCGGCAGACATCTCTACTAGTATTCCTGCAATTTTCCTACCGTTTACAAAAACGTCATTAGGCCATTTTATTTCCGAATCAATTTTATATTCTTTAAGAGTTCCTTTTAAAGCTATACTTAAAATTAACGTTAACTTAGATGCTTCGTCGGGACGTATTGAAGGCTTTAGTAATATTGAAAACCAAAGACCTCCTGCATTAGAACTCCACGTCCTTTTTATTCGTCCGTAACTGTTTGTTTGTTTTTCGGCAACTATAATAAACCCTTCTTCAAAATTTTTCTCCGCAAGTTTTTTTACCACAGTTTGCGTTGACGGTAACTGCTTGTAGTATTTTACCGTCTTGCAGATTTTAAGAGGACTTTTTAATTTGCTTTCTATTTCGTATTCGTTGAAAAAATTCTTATTGCTGATAAGAACATATCCTTTGGACGACGATTTTATTTTGTATCCTATTTGTTTTAAAGCGTTGATTTGTTTGTGTACTGCAGCTCTTGAAATCCCTAAAACTTTCCCGATGGCAGTACCTGAGACAATTTCTTTAGATTTAAGAATTCCAAGAATATTCATATCAATTTATAGTCACTTCTAAACTTACGTCCAAAGTGGGAGCAGAATGAGTAATCATTCCTATGGAAATTCTATCTACATCAAGTTTTGCAAATTCTTTTATAGTCTCAAAATTCACATTTCCTGAAATTTCTATTTCAGGTTTATAATCTTTTGTTGAATTTTTTCTTATAACATCAATCATTTTGCCTGCAGTTTTAGGAGTAGTATTATCTAACATTATAATATCCGCTTTTGCCGCTAAAGCGTTTTTAACTTCGCCCAAACTTTCGCATTCAACTTCAACTCTAATGTCTTTATATTTTTTTCTAAAATCAGATATTGCTGAAGTCAAATTTTTTATAAGTTTTAGATGGTTGTCTTTTATAAGAGCCATATCCGAAAGATCCATCCTATGGTTTGTTCCTCCGCCACATCTTACAGCATACTTGGCAAGCTCTCTGTATCCGGGCAAAATTTTTCTTGTGTCGTAAATTTTTGCTGTATTATTACCAACAGCTTTTACAAAAATATTTGTCAACGTCGCAATCCCTGACATATATTGCAGAAAATTGAGAGCGGTTCTTTCACCTGATAAAATCGTCCTTGCAGATCCAGTTATTTCAAGAATTTTATCGCCTTTTTTAAGAAGATCGCTATCTTTCTTTTTTATTGAGGTTTTGCAACTGTCATCAAGCGTTTTAAATACTTTAATAAAAACATCAACGCCTGCAAGAACTCCGTTTTTATTTGCTATAAGAACAGCTTTTGCTTTTTTATCTGCTGGAACAAATTTTTTTGAAGTAATATCATTGAAAACTCCATCTTCTTTCAATGATAAATCTATAAGGGCATCTATTGTATTCATAGTTCCTATGCCCATGTCAACTTACCCATGCAATTGATGGAATCTTTAATCTGAAAGAATTATCAGCTAAGAAAGGCAATCCAAACGCTTCATGTTTACTAGTAAATATAGCTTCTGTTTTTTTAAATTTCCAACCTAAATTTTCTAATACCTCTCTGGCATTTCCGTCTTCATTAGCTGTTTCAAGCTGAAACTCAAAAGCCTCTTTAAACATTTCTTTTGCATGCGACAAATCTTTTCCTGAGGTTGTTATCATCAACGGTTCAAATCTTACCACGACTTCATTGCAATTCTTGTCGTAGTAAAATTTAACATTAAGTTCAACTCCTACTATTCTATTACTTCTTACAATTATTTCGTTTGATGATTTCATCCTTACCTCTACTTATAATCTTTTCAATGCTGCTACATGGCACCATTCTATCAAATATCATTTTTATGAAACAACATTTGCTGCTATTTAATTTGAGAATATAAATTTACCATTTCTATGGCGCTTATTGCAGCGTCCGCTCCTTTATTTCCTGCTTTGGTTCCGGCTCTTTCTATAGCCTGCTCTATGGACTCTGTGGTCAAAACTCCAAAAACTATAGGAACAGTTCCGTTAAGTCCTACCGAAGCTACTCCTTTTGATACTTCTGCAGCAATATAGTCAAAATGTGGTGTTGCTCCTCTTATTACACAGCCTAAACAAATTATGCCGTCAACTTTTTTGCTATCAGCTATTTTTTTTGCGACTACTGGAATTTCAAAAGCTCCTGGAACCCAATAAACTGAAATATCTTCGTCAGATGCTCCGTGCCTTTTAAACATATCTTGTGCGCCTGATATAAGTTTTTCAGTAATAAATTCGTTAAACCGCGATGCCACTATTGCAAATTTTTTCCCATCAGCTTTTAATTGTCCGCTTATAATTTTCATTTTCTCCTCCTGTAACTAAACTATTTTTAAGATGTGTCCCAACTTTTCCTTTTTTGTTTTTAAATATCTTTTGTTAGATTTTGTTGGATTAATTTCAACAGGGATTCTTTTTGTTATCTTCAATCCATACCCTTCAAGCCCAACAATTTTTTTAGGATTATTGGTCATAAGGTTAATACTTTTTATTCCAAGCTCAGACAATATCTGAGCGCCAATACCATAATCTCTTAAATCCGACGGAAATCCTAAAGCTGCGTTGGCTTCAACGGTGTCTAGTCCTTTCTCCTGCAAATGATAGGCTTTCAATTTATTCACAAGACCAATCCCTCTACCTTCTTGATGCATGTATAAAAGTACCCCTTGCCTTTTTTGCTCAATTGCTTTAAGAGCTGCTTCAAGTTGGTCACCGCAATCGCATCTTAAAGAATGAAAAATATCGCCCGTCTCGCATGACGAGTGTACCCTAACCAAAACATTCTTTTTATTTTTCACATTGCCCTTTACTATCGCTAAATGAGACTCTTTTGTTATAATGTCTTCAAACAAAATCATCTTGAAATCACCATATCTTGTAGGAAAATCAACAGCCACAACTTCTTTGACAAAGTTCTCAGTACGCCTGCGATAATTGATAAGATCAGCAATTGTCGTTATTTTTAATTTATGTTTTTTCGCAAACTTTACTAAATCGGGCATTCTCGCCATTGTTCCATCTTCGTTCATTATTTCGCAGATAACTCCCGCAGGATAAAGCCCTGCAAGTTCTGCTAAATCTACAGCAGCTTCTGTGTGTCCAGATCTTACTAAAACGCCTCCTTTTTTGTAGCTCAATGGAAACATATGTCCTGGTCTTGCAAAATCTTTAGCCTTAGAGGTGTTATCTATGAGTTTTTTTACCGTTATAGCTCTATCATAAACCGATATTCCCGTTGTTGTGCCTATTCTGTAATCAACAGACACAGTAAAAGAACAGCCTTTTTTTTCTGTAGGCTTCTCAACCATGTTGTCTATATCAAGCTCTTCCAAACGTTCACGCTTCATGGGAACGCAGATAAGCCCTCTTGCATATTTTGTCATAAAATTTATGAGTTGTGGGGTAATCTTTTGCGCAGCGACAAGTATGTCGCCCTCATTTTCTCTACCGGGATCATCAACAATAATAACAGGTTTTCCTACTTTAATATCTTTTACGGCGCTTTCAATTGTTGTAAAAACATCGTTCTTCATTTTGTCATAAACTCCTTCAATATGTCAGGGCTAATACAACTTGATTCTTTTCTAGCAAACTTTTCTATATATTTTGCAAGAATATCTGTCTCAACATTGACTTCAGCTCCCACTTTTTTAAATTTCATAATTGTATTATTAAAAGTTTCGGGGATTATAAAAATTTCAAAGCCCGAACATGACAATGACGCAATTGTTAAACTTATACCATCAATAGCTATTGACCCTTTGTCAACGCAATATTTCAAAATATTTTTCCCGCACAAAAATTCAACTTTACAAAACTCTTTTAATGCTTCTATCTTTTCTATCTTAGCAGTACCATCCACATGTCCGCTTACTATATGACCGCCAAGTCTTGAAGAAAGCGTTAATGCTCTTTCCAAATTGACTTTTGAATTTTGTCTCAGCTTGGAAAGTGTCGTAACATTGTCTGTATGCGGACTATAATCCGCTGCAAAAACATTTTTGTTCGCACGCACTGCTGTCAAACACACACCGTTTATAGCAATGCTGTCACCTTTTGAAATATCATTAAACATTGTCTCTATTTCAATTTTTGAAGACGAAATAGTTTTAACCGTACCTATATCTTCAACTAAACCTGTAAACATTATATTTTCCTTATACGTCCAGTTATAAGCAAATCTGTACCTATTTTTTTCACCTTCATATTTTTTACTTTCAACGATTCTGCAATTTTATTAACTCCGATTCCTCCAACTACAGAAACTGCATTTTTACCTCCGATGATTTTTGGCGCGATAAAAAAATATATATCGTCAACAGAATTTGAAAATAAAGCTGAAGCGATTATTTCGCTTCCACCTTCTATTAAAATCCTTTTTATAGAAAAAGAGTTTAACTTTTCTCTTATTATGTTAAAATCTTTTTTTGCCACTTTCATATCAACAGGCGCGAGAATAACCTCATCTTTGTTCAGCAAATACTTTGGAATATTTTTTATGCTTGAATCGTAAATAACAATAGTCGGAACAGTTCCATCAAACAAATGATAAGACTTTGGCAATCTTAGCTTTGAGTCTATAACTACTCTAATAGGATTTTTTAAATTCTTAGAATGTGAATTAAGAAAAGGGTTATCCCTAAGCGCCGTATTTGAGCCGACAAGAATAGCGTCATAGTAAGATCTCATCTTATGAGCTAAACTTCTGGATTCTCCACAAGTTATCCATTTTGAATCATAATCATATGTTGCAATCTTGCCGTCAAGTGTCATAGCGGCTTTGACTGTTACCTTAGGGTTACTTCGTAAAAACTCAAAATATTCTTTAACAAGAACTTTAGCTTCTTTCTTCAACAATCCTGCATAAACTTCTATTCCATTTTTTTTAAGCAATTCTTTTGTGCCAGACACATTTATATCATTTAAAGAAAAAAATACTCTTTTTATTCCCGCTTTTATAATTGCAAGCGTGCATGGCGGTCTTTTGCCATAACTGTTGCACGGTTCAAGAGTAGCGTACAAGTCCGCACCCTTTGCATTTTTGCCAGCTTCGTCCAAAGCGTTAATTTCAGCATGTTTTCCGCCAAAATATTTATGCCAACCTTTACCAATAACTTTATCCTCTTTAACAATAACACAACCGACTAAAGGATTAGTATAAACTTTTCCTTTACCTTTTTTTGCAAGCTCTATAGCCATACGCATGTATCTTTCGTTCATATAAACAAAAAAACCCTCAAAACAAAAAGGATGTTTCGGGGATTGCAAACTAAAATTATGTTATCTTCTTACATTCGGACTAAAGCCATATGGCTATCACCGTCGGCACCCGATTTTCACGGATTCAGTCCGCATTGTTTTGCGGAGTCGCAGGCTTAAGAAGGTAACCTTCTATCACTGCCGGTAAGGAATAGGCGTCTAAAGATATTAAACACTTTTACCTTCCCCGAAGACTGTATTATTAAGTGTGTCAATTGTATTTTTTTTACGAATGTATGTCAATGTTTGTTAAGTCTTGGACTGAAATTCAATGTAAAGGAAAAAGTAATGGAACTTCTCCACAATCTGGAAACAAATAACAATTTACGCATTCGCTCCATATTTTATGAGGGAGCATTTCTTTCGGAATTTCAACATAGCCAAGTTTCTTAAAAAATTCTGGTTTAAAAGTAAGAGTAAAAACTTTTTGTATTCCAAGCTCTTTGGCGTTTTCTTGCAATCTTTTAACCATTTTTCTGCCTATGCCTTGTCTCTTATAGTCTTCAGATACCGCTAATGCCTTTACCTCAGCCAAATCTTCCCAAGAAACGTGCAAGGCTCCGCAAGCTATTATCTTTCCTCTATTTTCAAGAACAATAAATTCCTGTATATTTTCATATATGGCATTTAAGGATCTGTGAAGCATTTCTTTATTATTAGCATAATGCTCAACAAGAGCATGTATCCCTTTTACATCAGAAACTTTTGCTGGTCTTATATCCATATCTTTAAACTCCATTAAATAAAAACCTTTTAACTGTAAGTGCTATTCTATAATTTGCCTTATTAGTAGTCAACTTATTTAAAGCCTTATAATCTTGTAATAGTAGATTTTTATGTAGATTTTTATAAAGTACCTAGTGGTTAAATTAAAAATTTTTGGAGTTGTTTTATCTATAATTTATGATATATAATTAATAACGAATTAAGTTCTAAATAAAAATGAGGATAAAAAAAATGAAAAAATTATTAGTATTTTTATTCATGGGGCTAGTCTTGTTTGTAACAACAAGTTTTGCTGATTCAAATTCAATAAGAACAAATACAACTAAATTAGAGGCTTTGGAATCTGATCCTGCCAAACGCCCGAAGTTCAATTCTTTAAGTATAAGATACCGTATTGCTTTTATAGAATCAGAATTAGCAAAGATTGCCAAAAATCCTACTGAAAACTCTAGAATTGCAGATTTGAACAAAGAGAAAGAAGACTGTATTATACTACTCAATGTCCATTCATTAGGTGAAGATATGTGTCGTGAAGTTAGAAAACTTGCTCTACGTTCTGAATTGAATGAATCAAATGTTGACTACTATCCAACATATGAATATCTCTGTTTTTTCCGTAATGAATAAGTTGAATTTTTATCCATCAGATAAAATGTACTAATAGAAATTGATTATTTCTTTCTGATAGTCAATTTCTGTTTTGTTAGTAAGTTTAAATTTAGATCCCGATTTACAATCCATATGTTATGAGCCGTTACAAAAGTTGACGCAAAATCGGCTTTTTGGTAGAATAGAAACGTTTTGTGAGAGCCGAGGTGGTGGAATTGGCAGACACGTGAGACTCAAAATCTCAAGTTGCTTAGGCGGCGTGCGGGTTCAAGTCCCGCCCTCGGCATTCCGTCTTTTTTTAATTCGTCTTCATGACACAATACGAAATATGCAATTACCTGCAAGACTATCTTATATAAATTCTCAAAGTAAGGAAAAATTTGACAAAATTCTTTCTTACTTATACTCTTTCCCTTTAAGTATAAACTCTGATTTCTTCAAATAAACTAGGAGATTTTATCTTGAAAATTACTGTAAGCGAAACTCAGAAAATTGACCTAGCATTCACTTGACAAACTTAACAAAAATGAATATTTAAGAGTTATGCAAGAATTTTTTGGATATATAATTAGTTATTAGTTTATAAAATTTTGAGTAAAATAAAGAGAAGCCTTGAATACTAAAATAATATGAACAGAACGATAAGCAAAAAAGAAAACATTAAAATAATGAGGGAAAAGAGATATACTGACAAAAATGTTTATGATGCTACTAATGAACGGTTAGATATTATTTTTAATGATTTTAAGAAAATATACGTTTCTTTTAGCGGAGGAAAAGACAGCGGCGTATTATTAAACATGTGTATAGATAAAGCGCGAAAATTAAACCGCAAAATAGGATGCTTATTTATAGACGTAGAAGCATTTTATTCAACGAGCAGCAGTTTTGTAAAAAGGATGATATTTAATAATTTAAGCGTGTTAGAGCCATTTTGGGTCTGTTTGCCTATGAAAAGCCCCAATTCTTTGAGTTATTTAGATCCTACTTGGATATGGTGGGATAAAGACAAGAAAAAGATTTGGGTTAGGGGAATGCCCCAAAATCAATTTATAATTAATGAGGAAAATAACAAGTTTGACTTTTATGAACAAAATATGTCGTTTGAGAGATTTGTAAAGTATTTTGGCTCTTGGTATGGAAAAGGAGAGAAAACTGCTTGTTTGCTTGGACTGCGAACAGATGAGAGTTTAAATAGGTTTAGAGCAATTTTTTGCAATAATAAAATAAAATACAAAAATTTAGACTATTCAACAAAAATGAACGACATAACATATAATTTTTATCCGTTATACGATTGGACGCTGGCAGACGTATGGACTTACAATGCAAAATTCAATAAAGATTATAATAAATTATACGACTTGTTCTATAAAGCCGGTGTGAATTTTAATAGAATGCGGCTTGACGAGCCTTTTGGCAATGCAGCTAAAGCGGGATTAAGTTTATTTAAAGTTATTGAACCACAAACTTGGAGCAAAGTTGTAAACAGAGTTAGCGGGGCAAATTTTGGCAATATTTATAATGGAAACAAAATAATGAACAGCGCATATATTTTGCCTAAAAATCACACATGGAAAAGTTTCACTAAATTTCTATTAAAGACACTGCCTGTTGAAACAGCAAATACTTATAAACACAAATTCATTAAATTCATTAAGTATTGGCATAGAATCGGATGCCCAGTGGCAGCTGAGGATGTAAAGATTTTAGGAAATAAATACACAAAGTATATTATAAATACTCACAAGTACAGTAATAGAGGGACAAGAGATAAAGAAGTAATTAAATTTAAAAAAATTGTTGATGAGTTGCCTGGACTTGACAATAAGGATGACTATCTCACATGGAGAAGAATGGCGATGTGCATAATTAAAAATGATATTGTATGTTACAGTTTATCATTTTCATTAACAAAAAATTTAACTTTACGGCAAAAAGAATTAGTGGAAGAATATAAAAAGTTGTAAAAGTTTAATTTTATCAGGAGTTTTTATGTTTAGAAGTCCAGTATATGATGTTAAAGCAGTTAAAATTAGTAAAATCAAAGCAAATAATTATAACCCAAATAGAGTTGCGCCTCCAGAAATGAAGCTACTATATGAAAGTATCAAAAATGATGGATACACAATGCTAATAGTTTGTTATTATGATAAAAAAAATGATAAGTATATAATAGTTGACGGCTTCCATCGCTACACGATAATGAAACAATACAAAGATATTTATAAACGAGAAAATGGAAAACTGCCAGTAAGTGTAATTAATAAAGATTTAAGCGATAGAATGGCAAGCACTATAAGACATAATAGAGCAAGAGGGAACTCCGATGTTGATTTAATATCTAATATAATAGCAGAACTTGTAGAAATAGGAAAAACGGATTCTTGGATATCAAAACATTTAGGGATGTCAGTTGATGAAATTTTAAGATTAAAGCAGTTAACAGGTCTAGCTTATTTATTTAAAGACCACAAATTTTCAAAGTCATGGGAACCAAGAGAAATAAAAAATATGTCAATGGATAAAGATATTTAATTAAACTTGTTCAAACTTAAATATTCTAAAGAAAATTCAAACCTGAGTTTATCGGCAAGATAAAACAAGAGATGGCATATGAATTTAACTCATATGCCATCTCTTGTTCTTAAAATATCTTTAATCTCTTTTCCCTGTTCTTCAAGAATATGATTTAATACTGATATTTTTTGATTGAAGTAAGAAATGAACATTCATTATGCTTATGACACACTAATATTTTACTTTTAATATTAGTAAGTGTCTGACTTTTCTAAGATATAGACAGTTACTTCTCTATGCATCCATGCTTTTTCTTCTTGAGCGTTGTTTACTCCTAAGTCTATGCGGTTTCTTTTGATAAGATTGCCAGTATCGCCGGCATAGCCATATCCATAACCTGTAATAAATAAACGAGTTTTTAATGGGATAACTTTAGGATCAACAGCCACTATTCCTCGCTGCATTTTTTGACCTAGCACTGTAACTGTTCCGTCACCCCACGCAAGAGGATCTCCGGGATAGTAAGCAGTGGCTATCATTTTAATATTTTTAGTTTTTGACAAATCGTACTCCTTTTCTACCTTGCCATTTTTATCAAGCAATAATAAGCGATAGAATTCTTTTGCCATTATGCTCTCGTTTACAATAATTGTTTCATGTAGTAATCCATCGTAAAAAACTTCACTTATTGTTTTTATTATGCTTTTTTCTATCACTTTTTGAAGTTCAATTTTTCTAAGATTAGAATTATATTTTTTACTCCATATTACTCTGAATGGAACTTGTTCTGATATTTCCTTTTGTTCCTTAGAAACTCTTACTATTTTTATAGTTTGAAAGGGTTTTATAGGTTTATTAGTATCTCTTGAAACCATATCATACTCACCAATAGCTATACCATTTTGTTCTAAGATAGTTTTTAAAGATATATTTTTATAAGGTTTTACAATGTAAGTTTTGCCGTCAACTTTTATGAAAGCTCTTGCATATATATAAGACAGTTCAGAAATTGCTTTTGACAATATAAAAATGCCAAATGCGATACATGACAATTTTAAAATATTTGTTAAATTATTTTTCATTATCTAAGTATGGACGCGATCTAAAGCAAACGCCGAGTTTATCTGCAATTTCTTTAACTTTTGATGTGTCAAAATTTGGAAATTCCACCGCTGTTATTACAACCTTAGGTATGTATTTTTTTGCTTCATTGACAAACTTTACTATTTCGCCAAAAGATTTTTCTTTAAACATAGAATTGTTAATTTTATTGTGTTCCTCAGGATTTGAACCATTTAAACTTACAGAAATAATATCTACCAATCCTTTAAGCTCAGGCAATATATTCCTGGCGTGGTAAGCATTTGCAAGCCCTGCAGTATTTATCCTAACGGTCCCCTTATTTTCTTTTATCCATTTGGCAATTTCTTTTACTTCTTCTATTCTGACAAGAGCGTCACCATATCCGCAAAAAACAATGTCTTTATATTTTTTTGGATCGCCGATTGATTCTATAACTTCTTTGGCTGACGGTTCTCTTTCAAGTTTTAAATCGTTCCCGTTAAACTTATTCGCCCATTTATGTTTTACGCAATAAGGGCATGCCATAACGCACCTGTTAGTTATATTAAGATAGAGACTGTTTCCGAAAACATAAGAAATAGTGTTCATAATTCCTTTATAAATTAAAAAGCTTTACAGCATTTTGAGTTGTAATTTTTGACGCTTCTTCAAAAAGAATATTCTTTATTGCTGCGATTTCTTTTAAAGTTTCAACCACGTAAGATGGCTCGTTTCTTTCTCCTCTATACTTTTGAGGAGAAAGGTAAGGACAATCTGTTTCAACCAATAAATTGTTTAATTCAATCTCTAAAACTGTCTCTTTTAAAGCTTCAGATTTTTTATAAGTTACAGGTCCGTCTATACCGATTAGAAAACCCAAATCAACAAACTCTTTTGCTTCTTGCGGCGTTCCTGAGAAACAATGTATAACACCCTTAGGAATGATTTTAAGAGATTTCAAAATACTTACGACGTCCTCGTTGGCTTCTCTTGAATGTATGATCACAGGCTTGTTAAACTTTGTCGTAAGATTAAGCTGGGTAGCAAAAAGCTCTTTCTGAAGTACGGCAGTTTGTTCCGAAGAATCGTAATGATAATCTAACCCTATCTCTCCGACTGCAACGCATTTCTTTTCTTGAATAAGAAATTCAAGTTTTTTGTAATCTTCTGCCGACACTTTTTCAACATCATTTGGGTGAATGCCAAATGCCACAAAAATATTATTGTGTTTTGAAAGCTCTAAAGCTTTATCCCAATACTGTGGCTCGCAGGATATTTCTATAATTTTTTTCACTCCAGTATTAAAAGCCCTTTCTATAACAACATTTCTGTCTTTATCAAATTTTTCATCTGACAAATGCGCATGAGTATCTATAATCATTTTTTTTCCTATATTAATAATTATGCCAAACTATAGGGCTAGAAATACACTGAAATACTAAAATATGCGGGACTAAAATATGCGGGGGAACAAAATTCCCGGAATCTGCAAATCTGCACCTGAAACAGAAAAACCGTCTTTAGGAAGCATGCCATTGGTAAAATATTTTTTTGCAACATCGGTTATGTTTCCTGACGCGCCTGTAATCTGCCAAATTTTTTCGGCAATACTTGGCATAAATGAAAACAAATGCATTGCTATAATATCTATAGCCTGCAAATAAGAATATATGCATATTGCAAGTTTATTCTTGTCTGTTTTGGCAAGTTTCCAAGGAGCATCTGTTTCTATCTGTACATTTACAAGAGTAATTGCATCTTGCAAACTCTCGGCAGCTTTATGCAGCTGCAAATTATCCATATTATAGGCAAAAGTTTCTTTTAAATTTTTTTCAACATTCTTAACAAGCTCTAAATTCAAAACAGCTTGTGGAATTTTCAAGTTAAAATTTTTCTCAGTCATTTTGAGAGTTCTTGAAATTAAATTTCCAAGATTGTTTGCCAGGTCCGTATTATACTTCAACGTTAACCCTTGCCAAGAAATATCCCCATCGGGTCCAAACGGTATCAAAGTAACGGCAAGGTATCTTGCCGCGTCAACGCCATAATTTTCTACAAGCTCTTGGGGAGATATTACATTCCCTAAAGACTTAGACATCTTGTTTCCATTTAAAGTAAAAAAGCCGTGCGAGTATATAGTTTTAGGCAGAGGCAGTTGCGCACCCATCAAAATCGCAGGCCAAATTACTGAGTGGAACCACAAAATATCTTTTGCCATTAAATGAACATCTGTAGGACAATATTTTTTAAATTTGGGTTCATCGCTTGGGTAACCGACTGCCGTTATGTAATTTATAAGAGCATCTACCCAAACATATACAGTTTGAGATTTGTCAAAAGGCAAAGGGATTCCCCACTCAATAGCGCTTCTGGAAAAACTTACGTCCTCAAGCCCAAGCTTTAATTTTCCGACAATCTCGTTTCTTCTTTCCTCGGGTTGTATATCTATATACTCTTTGTGGTTAACATCTGTTATTCTTTCCAAAAGAGCGTCCTGAAAAGAAGATAATTTAAAAAAATAGTTTTCTTCTGATTGCAAAATAGGTTTTGTTTTATGAAAAGGACAGCAGCCATTTTCATCTAAATCTTTTTTAGCGAAAAATCTTTCGCAGCCAATACAGTACATTCCTTCATATTTCTTCTTAAAGATTAAACCCTTATCAAATAAAGTTTGCACTATATTTTCAACAGCAATGAAATGCCTCTGTTCTGTAGTGCGAATAAAGTCATCATTAGAAATATTTAAAAGTTTCCAAGCTTCTCTAAATTTAGTACTCATCTCATCGCAAAGCTCTTGGGGCTTTTTGTCTTTTGCTTTTGCGGCTTCGGCAATTTTAGCTCCGTGTTCGTCTGTTCCCGTAAGAAAGTAAACGTCAAAATTATTAAGCCTTTTCCATCTTGCCATTATGTCTGCGGCTATTGTAGTATAGGAATGCCCTATATGAGGGATATCGTTTACATAATAAATTGGCGTGGTTATATAAAATTTCATTTATTTCCCTTTTCATTGGCGTCTTTAATTTGTTTTATAGTAAAAAATTTAAAAGATTTATTGCCAAAATCGGCGGTTACTCTTTCTCTTATGGAGTCAATTGCCGCAAGCTTGGACTTTCCTTCAGGTGTGAATATTACAGAGCCTAGTTCTGGCAAATCTTTTTTTATGTTTTTGTAAGTGTCATTTTCATAAGCTATACAGCACATAAGTCTGCCGCAAAGCCCTGAAAGTTTTACCGTATTCAAAGACAACTCTTGCTCTTTTGCCATGTCTATAGTTACAGAACTAAAATCTCTTAAAAAATTTTGGCAACACAACACTTGTCCGCACGTACCTATACCGCCTATAATTTTGGATTCGTCTCTAACGCCTATCTGAACCATTTGTATTCTCGTTTTTAAAATATGCCCTAAATCTTTTATGAGTTCTCTGAAATCAACTCTTGTTTCAGAAGTGTAATAGATAAACAATTTTGAACGGTCAAATGTGTATTGGACGCATGTCAACTTCATGTCTAGCTTATGGTCATTAACCTTTTGTGCAATAGTTTTATAAGCTCTTGCATTCCTCTCTTCGTTATCTGCTATCTTTTTTCTATCTTCTTGTGTTACCTTTCTAAAAATCTTGCCTATGGGATCTTTCCCTTTTTGCAAATTCTTTTCTTTTTCGCAAATAATGCCAACCTCAACACCATGTTCCGTTTCAACTATAACTTTATCGTTCAATCTTAAATCAAAACGACCCACATCAGCATATATTTTATCTTTGGTTTTTCTTACTATTACCCCAGCAACCATTGGCATACTCATGTCTCCTATTTAACAAAAACAAAACTTTCAATAATCACTTTTGCAATTATTGGCGGGAATACTTTCTATGTATGGTATCAAAAAAACCGAGAGGAAGTAGATTATATAAATTGATTCTCTTTGTCAATTACAAATTACTTTTAATTCTATCCGTTATTTAATTTATATTATAATTTACTTATGCTATTGACTAGTAAAGCATATTTAAAGCGTTAAACGCTTTTGAAAAATTTATGCATGAAGACGATAATAAAAAACTATTTATTCATTAACTGATACAGGATTGACGCAAACAAATACCTTGACACTACCATTATCTATACATGCCAATGCACAATTTTTTAGGAGGACATACAACAAAGTTTTTTGGATGTCCTCCTTCACTTAGAATATGAAACTTACAGAATATTTTGAAGTTTGTATAATTCCTATAAAAAAATTAGCACCTCTTTCTCTCCTTTTATTCTTACACTCCTTTATACACTTATTCTTTAATATATGCTTGTTATTTTTCAACTTTTAAGATGGATTGTAATTTCAAGTCTGTTGTTTATAAGTTATTCCCTATATTTCTGCCTACCTGATAAACTTATCTTTCAAATGTAAAATTAGTGTAAACTTAAAGTATACTATTTATGCTATAATGTGCCTAATTAAACATTCGTTTGCAATAATTTTGTTGTTTTATATTAGAAAATTAAAGTAGTGCGTTTGTTATATAGAGGACTTTAATGAAATATGGATTTGTAAAAATTGCGACAGCGACTCCTAAAGTTATTATTGCCAATCCTAGAGCAAATGCGATCGAGATAATAAAACTTATAAAGCAGGCAAACACAAGTTTGGTTGATTTCTTGGTTTTTCCTGAACTTTGTGTAACTGGATATACATGCGGGGAGTTATTTTTATCAGATATTTTAAAAGAGTCGGTTTACAAAGCCTTAGATGTAATCCGTAAATCTACTATTGGAAAGAGATCTCTAATTTTTGTCGGATCTCCAATATGGAAAGAAGGCAAACTTTATTCCTGTGCTGTTACATTTCAAAACGGCAAAATTTTAGGAGTTGTCCCTAAAACGTATCTACCTTCTTATTCAGAATTTTATGAAATTCGTCATTTTACTTCAGGGAAAAATATATCCAGCTTTATTAAGATTTGCAGGCAAGACGCACTGTTTAGAACTAATATAATTTTTTCAGCAAAGAATAATGAAAATGTAAAAATATCTGCGGAGATATGCGAGGATTTATTTGCGACATATCCTCCGTCTAATAACCATGCTCAAGCTGGTGCAACTATAATAGCAAACCTTTCAGCGTCTAATGAACTTATAGGAAAAAGTGATTATAGAAAGACGTTAATAAAAGCACAAAGTGGTCGTTTGTCTTGCGGATATGTGTATGCTTCTGCAGGATGCGGCGAGTCTGTGAGCGACATAGTTTTTTCAGGGCATCGCATTATTGCAGAAAACGGAGTTATTCTTACAGAAAGCGCTCTTTTCAAAGAAGGTCTTACTATAGGCGAAATAGATACGGAAAGGCTTGCTTACGAACGCCGTAGGCTGAACGTTTTTGAAACAAATTCTGAAGGATATGTTAATGTGGAATTTGATTTTAATGAAACAGGAGAAAATCTTACAAGGTTTGTTTCTCAGTTGCCGTTTGTTCCAAACGATGCGGACTCCTTGTCAACTCGTGCAGAATTGATATTAAAAATTCAGTCACAGGCTTTAGCAGAAAGATTAAAATTTATAGGTCTTAATGCAGTTATAGGCATTTCTGGAGGACTCGATTCTACCCTTGCTCTCCTTGTAATATTGAGGAGTTATGAAATAATCGGTAAAGACAAGAAAAATATTATAGCTGTTACTATGCCCGGACCGGGTACAAGCAAAAAAACTTTAAAAAACGTAACGAAGCTATCTAATGCTGTAAATATACATCTTAGAACAATTTCAATAACAACATCTGTTGATAAACACTTAAAAGATATTAAACATAGAGGAACTAAAGACATAACATATGAAAATGCTCAAGCTCGCGAACGTATGCAGATATTGATGGACATAGCTAATGCTGAGAATGGATATGTGATAGGGACGGGAGATTTATCTGAAAATGCTTTAGGTTGGTGTACCTATAATGGCGATCATATGTCTATGTATGCGATAAATTCTTCAGTTCCTAAAACGCTTGTAAAGTATCTTGTTTCTTACGAGGCTCAAAGAGTCAAGACATATAAAGAAGCTTTGATGGACATTTTAAATACGGATATAAGCCCTGAGCTCCTTCCGTCAAAAAATGGGAAAATTTCTCAGAAGACAGAAGACATAATAGGACCTTATGAATTACACGACTTCTTTTTGTATTATACTGTTCGTTTCGGACAAAAACCTGAAAAAACGCTTTTTCTTGCAGCAAAAGCATTTAACAAAATTTATTCCAAAGAGGATATAAAAAAACATTTCAAGACTTTTTTAAAACGTTTCTTTTTCAGTCAATTCAAAAGGAATTGTTGTCCGGATGGAATTAAGATAGGAACAATTTCTCTATCTCCCAGAGGAGATTGGAGAATGGCAACTGAAAGCAATGCAAAGGAATGGCTTAATAGCCTCAAAAAATAATGAAAAACTGTTTAATCTGTCTTGCAAAATAAATAAAAAGAGAGCGTAGGCTGAAATGATAGAATATGCAAAGCTTTTTGTAGAGTTTTGTTTTGGTTTGGGTATGTTTATAAATGCTATTCTTTTTGTTCCTCAGATAGTTAGACTGTTCAAAACTAAAAATCCTGTAGGGGTTTCTTTAACTACTTTCATAGGGTTCAACATTATACAAATATTTAGCTTTCTACACGGCTATATTCATAATGATTATATTTTTATGTTTGGAATGTTGTTAAGTTTGCTATTGTGCGGGTGTATTTCTTTTTTGATTATTCTGTACAAGTTCAGACGTAACAGAATTAATTAAAATGTAATACTAAAGTTAGGAGAATATTTTATGGCGACAGAGAGATTAGTAAAGTGGAACAAAGAAAGTCAAGAATTTTTTGAAAAAGCAAAAGATAACAGTATAGTTCTGGATTTAGTTATATCTTATGGGTGTGCAAGTCAGACGGGAAAAGG
>JAITDI010000010.1 GCA_031282625.1 Candidatus Endomicrobiellum meruensis
TTCATTTACAATAGTTTTCCTAATATCGTTTATTTCTTGTTCAGCTTCAAGTTCATTATCTCTTAAACTCATTAAAATTTTACGAGCATCTGCCTCTTTGCCTTTGTTTATCAACCACCTTGGACTTTCAGGCAAAAACAAAGCTCCCAAGAACAATAATGCAGACGGTAACGCTGCAAAACCAAGCATTATTCTCCAACCATTGGCTGCGTCTACAAATATGTAATCAATTATGTAGGCTAGTAAAATTCCGCTTATAATCATCAATTGGTTTAAAGTTGATAATCGCCCTCTACTGCGAGTTGGCGCCATTTCTGCTAAATAAACAGGAACTAATGCTGATGCGCCTCCAACAAGACTGGCGTAATTGAAAAAGCTGCGGCTAAAGAGCCGAGAAAGAATATAATAGCGGCAAATAAAACTAACTTCCTTCTACCGAATTTATCAGACAAAGGAGATATTGTTGCCGCTCCTATCATACAACCAAGCAATATAGCACTCACTACCATACCGACCTGTAAATCAGTCAGAGACATATCCTGCTTAATAAATATTATTGCCCCCGATATAACGCCCGTGTCGTAACCAAATAAAAGTCCTCCGAGTGCGCCAAAAATAAATACGAAACTTCTTTTAATGTTTGTCATTGGATACCCACTTTTCCTTTAGATTGTTTTTATTAATTAGTCATGTAGATACTCTTTGTTGCCGGGTATACTCGTTTATACAATTCATAATTTTTTTTGTATTTTTCTACGTGTTTTTGAACAGGATAAAATGTATTATCAAAAATAACAAATTTATCAGCACAAGATTTGAAATCTTCATACCATCCTTTGCCAACCGCGGCTATCATAGCTGCCCCGAGAGATGGACATTGTTCCGCTTTAAGTGTTAAAATTGTAGAATCAAAAATATCAGCCTGCATTTGCAACCAATGTCTATTTCTCGCGCCACCGCCTATGGATACAATGCGTTTAAATTGTTTCCCTGCATTGTTTTGCATAATTTTCATCGAATCTTTTAGAGAAAAAGTAATCCCTTCTAAAATGGCTCTTGTAAAGTGCAGTTTAGTATGATTTACATCTATACCAACAAAACTGCCGCGTATTTGACTGTCAGCATAAGGTGTGCGCTCTCCCAAAAGGTATGGCGTAAACAGTAAATTGTTTGAACCAATCTCTATTCTATCAATATCGTCTAACAGTTCTTCAAAATTCAATTTTTCAGCGAAAGTTTTTTTAAACCAACTTAAACTGTTTCCGGCTGACAACGTTACACCCATAGAATAATAACAATCTTTTACAACATGATTAAAAAAATGCAAAGTTCCTTTGTAATCTTTAACACTATTGCCTTCATAAGATAAAAAAACGCCCGATGTTCCTATACTGCTCAATCCTGTATCTTCTCTAGCTATGCCGGAACCTATGGCGGCACAGGCATTGTCTGCACCGCCAGCATATACTGCTACTTCAGTTTCAATTCCAAGTTCATTTGCTATTTCTTTTCTGACGGTACCTATTTTATCTGTAGAATTTACAAGTTTTGGACAAATATTTTCAGGAATATTGAAAGCTTTGAGAATATGAGAACTCCAAGCTTTTTTCTCAATATCCAAAAGAAGAGTACCGGCAGCATCAGAGAATTCCATTTGCTTGTTCCCAGTAAACCAAAATCCTAAATAATCTTTAGGTAGTAGAAAGTGATGCACTTTTTTCCAAACATCGCGTTCGTTTTGCATAATCCATAAAATTTTAGGCAAAGTAAAACCTTCCAAAGCACGATTTTTTGTTACTTTTATTAAATCTTCACCTATTTTTTCTGTTATATAAGCGCATTCTTTGGTTGTACGGACATCATTCCATAGAATTGCATTTCTAATGGGAACACCAGCATCATCTATAAGCACTAGACTATGCATTTGTCCGGAAAAACTTATAGCTTCAATATTATTTTTTGCAAAAGGAACTTCAGTTAGAATTTGCTTTATAACAGTTTTTACAGCGTATATCCATTCACGCGGATCTTGTTCGCTAAAACCGAGTTCTGGATAAAGAACGGGATAATCGCTTGAACAAGAAATAACAACTTCGCCATTTTTTGAAACAAGCAATCCTTTTAAAGAACTTGTTCCTAAATCTAGACCTAAAACATACTTCATAATAATTTCTCCTTTTTATTGTACAAAACAAATTATTTTAATAAAGGACAACATTATAAAAATATCTAAAATAGACGACTGCATTACTAAAAAATATAATCATTTAACTTGGCTTTAACTTCCTCTAAATGGTCGGATTTGTTGTTTATTGTGTTATCAAAAGCATACTTTTCTAAAGTTTCGAGATTTGCTTTTCCGCTTACAATTTCTGCTCCTATTCCAGTTTTATACGATGCATATCGTTTTTCTAGAATTGTTTCAAAAAATTTATCTTTTTTGAGTTTTTCTACTATTTTTAGGGACCTTGCAAAAGTATCCATCCCAGCTATATGAGCAAGAATCAGGTCGTTTTGTTCAAAAGAACCTCTACGCACTTTAGCATCAAAATTTATACCGCCTTTTCCTAATCCTCCATTTTCTACAATTTGATAGAGAGCAAATGTAACAGCATATAAATCAGTTGGGAATTCGTCAGTATCCCAACCTAAAAGCCAGTTTCCTTGATTTGCATCTATTGAACCAAGCATATTATAGCAACGAGCGACATTTAACTCATGATCAAAAGTATGTCCAGCAAGCGTAGCGTGATTGGCTTCCAAATTTAGTTTAAAATGTTCTTTTAGCCCATAATTCATTAAAAAAGCTATTGTTGTTGCCGCATCAAAATCATACTGATGTGTAGTCGGCTCTTTTGGTTTTGGTTCTATTAAAAATTGCCCTGTAAAATTTATTTCCTTTGCATAATCAATAGCCATATGAAATAAACGAGCCATATTATCTTGTTCAAACTTTAAGTCAGTATTAAGCAAAGATTCGTATCCTTCTCTACCGCCCCAAAAAACATAATTCCTCGCATCTAATTCTTTACCAACCTCAAGACCTTTTTTAACTTGTGCTGCCGCATAAGCAAAAACATCGGCATTGCAACTTGAAGCTGCACCGTGAACATAACGAGGATGCGAAAACATGTTAGCGGTATTCCATAAAACTTTAATTCCAGTCTCTTTAATTTTTGCTTTGATAATAGCAACAATATCATCAATATTTTTATTACTTTCTCTTAAATTGGCTCCTTGTGGGGCAATATCCACATCATGAAAACAAAAATATTCAACACCAAGTTTCGACAAAAATTCAAAAATAGCTTCAACTCTATTTTTTGCTGTATCCATAGGAGTTTTACCAAACCAATTCCTAATATTGACATCAGAACCAAATTGATCGCTTCCAGTTTGTGTCATCGTGTGCCAATATGCAGCAGCAAAAGGCAAATGCTCCTTCATAGATTTTCCTAAAACAATTTCATTAGGATTATAGTACTTAAGTCAACTGCTACGGGCTTACGCCCGTTAGCTTGAAATTAGAATGCAAGCTCCGCTTGTCCCAAGTCTTCTTTTTCCTGATATTTTACATATCGCTTTATCTCTTCTTCGTCTAAACCC
>JAITDI010000011.1 GCA_031282625.1 Candidatus Endomicrobiellum meruensis
TATGGGTGTGCAAGTCAGACGGGAAAAGGATTTGAAGAACTTATCAATACAATCAATAGTGAAAACATCAAAAGAAAAGTAAAAAAAGTAGTTATAACAGACACATCTTACTTATATAGGCATGACATTCCTGAATTTTCTAAATATTCTGATATAAATATTCCTACAGAATGGTATTTGAAAAATAAAGAAGCAATTGAAAAGTTAGAAGTAGAAAAAGAAGTTAAGTCTTGGGCAGTAGGACTAAATACGAAAGAATTTAAGAAATGGCATGATAAGATAAGAAAAGATTTTGCAGGCGATGAAAGAGGCGAAGGGATAGTATTAGAGTTTAGAGATAAAGTAATGCAGGCATCTTCTGTAGCGGCTTATAAAAATAACGTTGATATTAAGGGCTGCATAGACTTTATGTTAGAAGAAACAGCTTACACGTGCGCTTTTTTAGATGGATCGGCTCTGCTGTATCCTTCAAATGTTGCGTCTCCAATAGAAAACACAATTAAAAGGTACAAATGTAGTACAAAACACATAGATTATAAAATTTCTAAACAATCCCAGAGAAATTCGTGTAACAGTAATATTAATATGGAGGCTGTTGATAAAGAGATTGTATCTTTTATGAAGAACGATGCTAAAAATGTAAATTTTTTTGTTATAGATAAACATGGCAATCATATTTATAAGAATTATGCTTTAAATAGAATTGTTGGCAATGTAAATGCTAAACAGTTAAATCCGAAAACTTGGCAGATCAGTTGTGAAGTTATGAGAACTGGCAAGCAAATTATTACGGAAGAGGAATCTTTGGAAGGAAATTATTACTTAACTGTTAAGTCTCCATTACTAGTAGATAAAAAAGCAGAAGGGATAATAGGGTTATCAGTAGACATAACAGACAGAAAAAAGAAAGAAGAAGCAGAAAAGAGAGAAATAATAGAATTAGTAAACATATTAAAGACTAAAGAAGAGTTATATAAGGTAGCCAAGTATGTAACCCACGATTTAGCGCAGCCCGTAACAGTATTAAAAGGATTTTTAGAATTAAATAAAAGTTTATCTGGCGAGGAAAAGAGAATATTTAAGGAAGTAGCGCGAAGCATAGAAAATATAGCAGATAGATTGTTAATTAAGTATAGAGGAGTTAAAGATACAAAAGAAATGTCTTATATATCTATAAATTGGTGTTTAGATAAAATAATTAATCAAAAAGAGAGCATTACAGGACAAAGAGAAATAAGATTTAAAACATCATTTAATTGTAAAGAACAAGTATTTATAAAAGGGAATTTTATTGATTTTAACAGAATGATATTAAATTTACTAAATAATGCAGAGGAAGCAATAGAGGGAGAAGGAGAGATAAAGGTTGAAGTTAGGGTAGATGAAGAGTATGTAGAGATAAGGGTGAAGGATAACGGAAAAGGAATGAGTAAAGAGATAGCAGAGAAGATAGAAAGATGGGAAAAAGTAGGGACAATGAAGAAAGAAGGAAATGGGGTAGGGACACAGCAGATAAATAGTGCAATAAGAGAAATGAAAGGGAAGATAAAGGTAGAGTCAAAAGAGGGAGAAGGGACAGAGATAATAGTAACATTCCCAAAAGCAGAGAAACCAAGATGGTATAAAGACAAGATAGAGATAAAGAAGGGATAAGAGATAGTAATATTAGATGATGAGGTGTTAGTGCATGAAGTGTGGAGAGAGAAGTTGAAGGGATATGAGAAAGAAATAAGAGTAAAATACTTTACGGAAGGTATAGAAGCGTTGAAATATCTAAATACGGTAGAGAAAAAGGAAAAGGTATTTTTAATAACAGACTATGAATTGAGGAAGCAAGAGATAAGAGGGGTAAATGTAATAGATAAAAGCGGTATGAAAGACAGACATTTATTAGTGACAAATATGTACTTGTCAGAGATAAAAGAGTTTAATAATAAGAGTGCGCATCTTAAAATGTTCCCTAAATGTTACTTGGGTGATATTATTTTAAAAATTAATTAGTTATGATAAAAGTTTGCTATATTATGTTATTAACTTGAATTTGTCACTTATTAAAGAGATTTTTATCAGATTTGTAAAAATGCTTGTAAAAGTTTGAAGAAATGGAATACAAAATACAATTTTGTAGAATCTAACTCAAATGAGAACTTATAAAAATATATAAATAAAAAAGTGAATTATTTTAACTTTTAAAAAATTAAAAGAAGGTTTTGAGTATGAGGCGGTTTAGTTTATTGTTTTCTTTTATGTTGTGTTTTATTTCAGTTTTTGCTTATGGAGAAATGTTAACAATTGACGACTATCTGTATAGGGTTGTTAAAAATAACAGCGACTTAAAATCAATTTTGGCAAGTATTAATGCGGTAAAAGGCAAACTTGCAGAGATAGAAAGAGTATATGCATATACTCTTAGCGCACAGGCAAGTTATAGCGATGATAAAAGCGGAAGACCTTATAGCCAACTTAATGAAGTATCAAATTGGAATTATAGCACATCCGTGAATAAACAATTTGTAACAGGAACACAATTTTCTTTAGGAATTAACGGTAGCTATGGAACTTATGATTATGTTCCTGAGTCGTTTGGTAAGGGTGATCCTCACTATAACGTGAGCGATATTTCTCCTTTTGTCAGATTGCAGCAGTCTTTGTGGAAAGATATAAACGGCGGTTCTACAAAAGCAGGCATTTACAAACAGAAAGCAAACGCAAAATCAGCCTTGTATTTATTGGAATATAAAAAACAAAAACTTTTATTAGATGCAAGGACAGCTTATTGGAACTTGTCCTATACAAGAACTGTAATAGATTTTAGAAAAGTATCATTTGATAGGAAAAAAAAGCTTTTAGACTGGAATCAACGAAGATACGAAATGGATTTGGCTGAGAGATCCGATTTGCTTCAGTCTCAGGCAGCGGTAAAATCTGGCGAATTGAATTTAAAACTTGCTTATGAAGACGAGAATAGAGCCAATAGAGCGTTTAACCAATTCTTAAATATTAAAGACGACAAATTAAGATATGACGTTGAGAAGTTTGAAGATAAGGGGAATTCTTTTAAAATTGATAGGACACTTACAAAGAAAGGTGCAAGAGCTGATGTTCTTGCTGCTTTGGAAGACGTAAATACCGCTTTATACGATCAAGCAGTTTCTCAAAAAAGCAGAAGTGCTGATTTAGTTTTAGAAGGGAAATATTCACTTAATGGTGTTGAACAATCTTCAGGAGAATCTTTTGATCATTTAAAAAACGGTGATAGACCGTCTTATTCCTTAAGTTTGAAATATACTCTTCCCTTAGACTTTAAACTTAGAAAAGCTATAGATAAAGGTTATGAAGCTGCAAAAGTTTCTGCCCAGACAACGGCTGAAAGTGCAGTTGTAAAAGAAAACAACGATTGGATTCAGTTGCTTGATAATTGGGACAATGCAAGAATAAGGATGGAACTTGCTGTTGAAGTTGAAAAAATACAAAAGCAGCGTTACGAAGAAGATAGAAATCTTTTAAAAAGAGGAAGAACTACCACATATATGGTTTTGCAAAGCGAAGACGATTTGGATGCCGCAACTCTTAATGTTTTTAAAAGTATATTAGAGCTTATTCAAATAAATGAACAAGCAAAGGCTTTTTATAGCGGTGTTGGTGAAGTTCTCCAAATTTTGAAAGAAAGGATACAAGGTATATAGTATGAATTTGGCAAGATTATCAATTAAACGTCCAACTTTTATTTTCGCTTTACTTATGACGCTTATTATTTTAGGTCTTGTTTCTTTGAACAAGCTAAGCGTAAGAATGTTTCCTGACGTTGAATTTCCCTATGTGGTTATAGCTACAACTTATAAAGGAGCCGGCGTAGCCGAAATTGAGCAGCTTGTTACAAAGCCTGTTGAAGACGCTTTAAGCGGAGTATCGGGGCTTAAACATTCTTACTCAACAAACCAAGATAACGTTTCAATAGTTTTCGGAGAGTTTGAACTTACAAAAGATCCCGATGTTGCGGCTCAAGAAGTAAGAGATAAAATAGGGCAAATAAGGAATGCCTTGCCTGAAGATATAGACGAGCCGTT
Organism: Candidatus Endomicrobiellum meruensis; assembly: GCA_031282625.1. Taxonomy (GTDB): domain Bacteria; phylum Elusimicrobiota; class Endomicrobiia; order Endomicrobiales; family Endomicrobiaceae; genus Endomicrobiellum; species Endomicrobiellum meruensis. The sequence goes on from JAITDI010000011.1 coordinate 4,068, forward strand.
GATAATAAAAGCCGATATGAATTCAATGCCTATAGTAATGTTGAATTTAAAATCCGAAACCATGAGTCCGAAAGAATTATATGATTTTGCAGATGACATAGTTTCAAAAGATTTAGCGCAAGTTTCTGGTGTTTCTCAGGTAAATATAATAGATGGCTCCAAAAGAGAAATCCACATAAACGCTGACAGGAAAAAACTTAAAGAGTATGAGTTGACTCTTACCACTTTGGCTAGTAGAATTAAGTCTAACTCTTTAAATATTCCTGCAGGAAAAGTAAACAGAGGTAGCCAAGAAATATCTTTTAGGACTATGGGCGAGTTTAAATCTGTAAAGCAAATAAATGATGTAGTAGTAAACTTCATGGGCAACGATAGACCTGTTGTCGTTAAAGACATTGCAAAAGTTGAAGACGGCGTTGTTGCGGAAGTTTCAAGAGCAAGGCTTGATACCAAAGAAAACGGCGAAATAACATATCAGCCCTCTCTATTGCTTGCGGTTTACAGACAGGCTAAAGGAAACGATGTATCTGTTTCTGACGGAATAATAAAAGAAATGGCTCAAGCCAACGAAAGATATAAAAAGTATAACGGTAGCCCTAAACTTACGCTTATTTCAGATCAAGCGCGCGGCGTAAGAATGAATATTAATGACGTAAGATCTACAATAATAGAAGGCATTTTCCTTGCGATAGTTGTGGTTTATTTCTTTTTGGGAAGCTGGCGCTCCACTCTTATAACGGCTTTAGCTTTCCCCAATAGCTTGATAGGTTCTTTTGTATTTATGTACGTTTTTGGTTTTAGTTTGAATGTGCTTTCTTTGATGTCCTTATCTCTCGCAGTAGGTTTATTGATTGACGACGCCATCGTTGTGCGCGAAAATATTTTCAGGCACTATGAAGAAGGCTCAAATCCTGTAAAATCGGCAATTGACGGCACTAATGAAGTTACTTTAGCTGTTATAGCCACAACAAGTACGGTTATAGCGGTATTTTTGCCAGTTGCTTTTTTAAGCGGAATAATGGGAAGGTTTTTTAAAGAATTTGGATTAACTGTAGTGTTTGCGATGATTATTTCTGTTATAGACGCTTTGACAATAGCTCCTATGCTTTCCGCTTATATTATCCAAGAACACGGCGCGACTAAAACATCAAAAAAATCAAAATTAGGAAAAGTTAGAGCAATAATTGTAAAAATTTTTAGGCGTTTGACTGTGGATTGGTTTAATACGGTTTTTTCGTTTTGCGAGACCCTATATAAAGCTCTTATAACGTTTATAGTTAAGAAGAATATTCTAAGCATTCCTTTTAATTTGGCAGGTAAACAAAGGCATTTTATGGTCAGTTGGAAATTTGCGACATTAGCTATATCTTTCTTAATTTTCATTTCTACAATAGGAGTAGCTAAAAAGTTTTTAAAAACAACTTTTATGCCCGCTTCTGAATGGGGCGAATTTAATATAAACCTTACAGCCCAGCCCGGAACTTCTCTAGATCAAATGGATAGGTATGCCAAAGAGATAGAAGCTATAATTATGAACGATCCTAACATTGAACTTGTCTCTTCAACTGTGGGTTCTGGCGATATGTTTTCTAATCTTTCAAATGAGGCAAGTATTTATGTCAAAATGATTCCTAACAATTCTAAAGGTGGACTTATTACAAAGTTGTTTAGTAAAAAAGAAAAGGATGAAAGCACGACTAAAAGAACTTTTACCACCTCGGAAATGAAAGATTATTTTAGAAAAATTTTAGATAATAAGTACGGCAACAAATTAGAAATTTCAATAGTAAGGCAGTCTTTAGGTGGAGGAAATAATAGTGAGTTTGTTGTAGAGCTTAGAGGTGCAGATATTGATGTATTATATGATGCTGCGCAAGAACTTATAAATAGGTATAAAAATATACCGAAATTTGTTGATATACATTCCAATTATAAGCTTGGAAAACCTGAAATCCGCATTGAGATGGATGCTAAGAAAATGGAACATTATGGTGTAAGTTCCGTAATTGTCGGAAACGAAGTAAGAGCTATGATTGACGGCGCTTTAGCCGGGAAATTTAGAGAGCACGGGCTTGAGTACGATATAAGAGTTCAATACGAAGATAGCGAAAAAGATATTGCCAAGACTTTTGACTCTATATATGTAAATAATGTTAATAATAAACTTATAAGGCTTAAAAATGTAGCTTATGCAAAAGTTGCGGAAGGTCCAACGCAAATATTTAGAAAAGATAGAACTCGTTACGTTACTGTTGAGGGAAATGTTGCTTCAGGCGGAGCTATAGGCGAAATACAAAAAGACGCGGTAAGAATATTTGACGAATTTAAGTCCGAGCCTCAAAATTTTGATAAGTATAAAAACATAATTTTGAATTTGTCGGGTAATGCCGAAGATATGAAAGATATGTTTATGAGCATACTAATAGCCGGCGCTTTGTCAATAATATTTATATTTATGGTTCTTGCAAGTTTGTACGAGTCTGTTATAACGCCTTTTACAATTATGACGGCGCTTCCTCTTGCAATTATTGGCGGAATTATAGCTTTATTAATGTCCAAGCAACCTATAGATATGTTTACAATGATAGGCATGATAATGTTGCTTGGTATCGTGGCAAAGAACTCTATTCTTTTGGTTGACTATGCTCAACAGCAAATGAGAGCTGGATTGGATATAGACGATTCAATAATAAAAGCTGGGATCATAAGGCTTCGCCCGATACTCATGACTTCTTTTGCTTTAATTGCGGGCATGCTCCCCACAGCTTTGGGGTTTAGCGAAGTGGGACATTTTAGAAGAGGTATGGGCATCGTTGTTATTGGTGGAGTAGTAAGCTCTACAATACTTACGCTGATAGTAATCCCGTCAATCTTTGAGTATATGGATAAAATTAGACGTTTCTTGCGTAAAATTACGGGGAGACCCGATAAGAGAATGGTGGACTATAGTGACACGCAGTTGAAAGGAAAATATTTATAACTGCGGTAAAATTGTTTTTGACTTTTGCAAATTAGTAATATACAATACAGGTTAGTTTTTTTCTTGTCACTGTTGTATTTCCTTTTACTGTCCCGACCGATTTTTTTGACTGTCCGAATACGTTATTTCTTTTTGTTGATGTTCCAAGCCACGCTTTCATAATAAGCTTTAAGGAGCTGGGGTGAGCGTCAAAAGGAATTTGTTCAACTTTGGGGAATTTAAAGAATTTTCTTACGTCAAAAAGAAAATATGTGCATTTTTTGTTCTTTTTTGTATAAGCATAAACGGCTTTTCTTTAAGTGCCATTAACATCGGCAAAGGTAGTTTTATTTTTGTTATCGGTATAGCGGGTCATAATGTTGTCTCAAATCTGTTTAAGAGTTGCAACGATTCTATAATAATACTTTCCTGTAAAGTTCTAAAAGACATTCAAAAGCTTTTATTTTCAATTCAAACCGCAGATATTAACGATCATTCTGGAAGAAAATCAGAAAAAAAGTCAAAAAATACTAAAGAAGATGATAATTCGCTATCAGTAATAAATGTCAATTCTCTTTCTAATGCAAAGAAAATAATTGCATTTATTTCAGGCAAAGCTTGTTGTGCTTTTATGTCAATTGTAAAGTTGTTTAGGCTATATATGAATTGTAAAATAATTCCAAAGTTTTTAACGCATGAAATTATATTGTTGTCGTTTATGATATTCATTTTCGCTCTAAGACGCAGAAAACTTGTGGCGGACGTATATTTACTTGGGTTGAACAATAAAAATCTCGGCATTTAAGCTATGCCGAGTTTTTTGTTTTTTACAAATGGAATCTAAATATTAAAAATAGAAAAAGGCTAATGGGGGATTTTTCATGAACCTAAAGTCAAAAATTGCAGAGTATTTTAAAACATATTGGAAAAATAATGTGCTTTTAAAGAGCATAGCTGTTGTTGTAACTGCATGCTTTTTAATAAATATATCCAATCTGCCTGCTTTTGCAAAAGATAAAGACGACGAGTTACTTAAAAAAAGAATAAAAAAACAAGAAACAAATTCTGGAGTTCTGTATCAAGGAGATCAAACATATGGCTCCGTGTCATATATGCAGTTTTTACAGGATAACACCAAAGTTGATGATAACGATGTTATATCAGTTAAAGATAAAAATGGCAGGTTTGAAGCTAAAGGATATTGGGACCCACAAACTCAACAAGCTATGACGGTAGGCGGAGATGGGAAGTACACCTATAATGAGACTTACACAAGAGTAGTAAAAAAGATTAAAGGCATAGAAGACGAGACAGCACAACAACAACATGCCTCAACGCAATCTCCTCAAGAAGTCGCACAAGCAAAGACACAAACAGACTCAGCAGCAGTGGCTAAACCTGAAGTTAAAAATGAACAACAAAAAGACGGAGTCGTAAAAGTCGAACAAAAGATATCTTCAACTGAAAACGATATAAAGAAAATAGAACAAGCAGATCGCCAGAGTGAAGAAAAAATCACGCTGAAGACCGCCATCAAGCCTGCAAATACCGTTGTTTCCGATACTGAAAAAGCAACAACTCCAAATAAACCCGAAGACGATGATACTATAGATAATAAGGTCAATATTAAAACTGTGCAAAACATTAGCAATCAAGATGAGAAATATAATGAAGTTCTTAATAATTTAATACGAGAAACGGGGCTAAGTAAGGAAGAAATAGAAATAGAATTTGCAAAACTTACCGATGAACAAAGAGAAAATGTAATAAGCGCTTTATACAACTTATACCGCAATAATCAGAGCATTGTTTATTGTGCAGCTGATGCATTGGGAAACGTTTTGAATCAGATAGGATCGGGAGCGCTGGCAGTTCTTGCTTTTGGTTTGATAATTGCTGACGCGGTAGCAGGTTTGTTTACAGAAAATAATAAAGGATTAATAAGTGGTACATCTAGTCAATTATATATAAGCGCAAAGGCTTTGCAAACTGTGCTTGCAAAGTATGGAAAAGATTACAACGGATATACGGCTACAATTGATGATATTGTTAACGGATTAGGTCTTGGCGAATCTGCAATAGTGCATGTCGGCGGGAATCATTTTATAACTGTTAGTAAAAATGAAGACGGAACATTTACATTATCTGATATAAACAGACCTGATAAAAAAGTAAATTTAGGCTCTGGAGAAGAATTAAATGCTTTATTAAGCGTATATTTCCAAGGCAACAATTCAACAACAGTTCTTGCCAAATCAAATGGTATCTTTACCGATAATAAAATGCTGTCAGATTTGTCTAAGATAATAGGAGCAACTACAAATTACAATGAATTATTGACAGATCCTGCAAAAGCTGCAACTTTTTATTTAGATCATGGAGATAAATCTTACAATGAACTCATGAAGCTAATGTTTGGATCAAATGCAACGTTGACGCATGAACAGTCTATAGCATTTGCTCAAGCTTATAAAGTATTTTTAGATCAGTCTATTAAAGGTTTAAGTCAAAAAATAAGTGAAAATAAAGCGGGAAATATTCAAAGCGATATAGACAAATTAAACGATGAAATAAAAAATTTAGAAGAAAGTATAGCTTCTGAAGAAGATGATGATAAGAAAGAAGAGTTGCAAAGCCAATTAAACGGTAAACGTGGGCAACTTGCACAAAAACAAGCCGAATTGCCCGGGGCAAGAAAAGAGCAGCAAAAGCTTATGGCGCTATTGGGAGATGCTGCATATGACTTGGCTGTAATTCAAGAAGTTCAAAATATTTTAAGCGATCCAAAATATAATCCCGTCGGCGGAGCAGGCGCAATAATTAGTGGGGAAATAGGTCAGGTTTTAATACCAAGCATTCCTATTGACGTTTCTGGAACAGATTTGCCTGCCGGCGAGTATTATTTGGTAATTACCGTTACCGCAAGCTATGCGGGTACTAGAGAAGTTCAGTATGGCGGACAAAATGACAAAAAGGATATTCCCCAGTATAAAGTGGCTAAAAACGATCTAGGTTATTCACTAAGCACAAAGGAAGGGTGCACTGTAACTTTATCTGACGGGAGTCAATATAAAGTATTTGGAGTACAGGGCGAGTTTCAAGGACAGCAAGTTATATTCCAGTATGGCGGCTATTATCAAGAAAGTACAGGTAAATTTTATATGTCGTCCACAGCTAACATTTATTTAATGAACGACAAGGGATCAGTTTATCAAGAAAAAGACGATCCTAGCGCAAGTCCGCCATCAAGCGGCAAATATGGCGATGTTGCTCCAGATCGTGATAACTGGAGTCGCGGTATTATTACGGAAGACGATAACGGTTACAGAATAAGCGGAGCAGGCAGTAGAATAACTATAAGAAAAAATGCGGCTTCTGGAGACTGGAAAGCGGTTATTGTAGGACTTGGAACTGATGCGCTTAGCGGATCTAAATTAAAGCTTGGTGCCAAAAATAAATATGGTAAAGATAACAATGTTTATATTGAAGTAATTGTTGGTAAAATGACTTATGCAGGGAGCTATTGGGCTGTTTCCGACGGAATGGTGTGGAAGTTTGATTCAAAAACTACTCAAGCTCAAGCTGAAGCCTATGTCACTAGCATTTTAAGCAATCAGTTAGGGTCGGATCAGAACAAGGATTTTGTAGGAAATGTAAATCTTATAAGTGGTCACATAGATATAAACACAACATTTTACGGCGCTCCTTTTTCAGCACTAACTATTATGCACGAATGTAATCTTGAATTTAGCGTCGAGCTGAAGAAAGGATATGTCTATGACGCCACGTCGCAAGGAGATATTTATAAAGTCACCTTTGAACAAGATACTGTCGTCAAAATAAAAGAGAAAGATTACATTTTGAAATATATTGCTACGAGTGCGGTGGCAATATCAGTTGAGTTGCCTGACGGCTGGGAATTTGAAAATGGAAGCACATCTATGTCCGGCGTAGTTATAAATGCGGGACAAGAAATAAGTTTAGGAAGCGTATTATTTAATAAAAAAGTCAGCATTCAAAATACTGAGGATCTTGAGGTTGTTACAGGTTATGAAGAAAGATCAGACGGTTTAAAAGATGATGACGGTAATCCAAGGTTGGATTATAGTAAGCCAATAACAACAAAAATAGGCAAAGGAAAATTAAAAGTAAGCGGCAACTCGGATGGGGATTATGTTACTACTAGCACTATATATATAAATTTTACCGATAAAGGATGGGAAGTTGTTGATGGTACGTCTAATTTTTATTGGAAGCCAGGAGCTAAGCTAAATTTAACAAGAACAAAGGCAAAAGATGGCAGAATAACTTATAGAATGTCTATTACCAAAGGCGATCTTCATGTTACAAATCTTGATGGCGTGCATGTTCCCAAGGGCGAAGAAGGTGACGGTAAAGCTAAACCTAAATATAAAGGTGCTACGTTTAAAGGGAAAGTTGGTTCAGCTTCAAGCGACGGCAATGGTGGGTATATTTACGGCAGTATAACCGGTGATTTTATTGGAGTTTCTGGAGTAGGACTTACAAAGGATAGTTTAGGGAATTATCTATATGCTCCAGGATCTGAACTTGAAGCGCATTCATATGCTCCAGACGGAACAAAATCAAAATATGCTTTTGTTGTAAAAGAAGATGGTAGTATTGACCAAATAGACGTGAAGTGGTACGACAAAGTTTGGGGAGCCATAAAGGCTATTTTCAAAATAATAATTTCTGTTGTGTTGGTTCTTGTATTACTGCCGCTTGTATTGGCTTTTCTGCCTTTATTGCTTCCTCTTGCTGGCATAGCTCTTGGTCTTTCTTTCGGACTGGCTAAAAATGAAACTTTAGATTTCTTTAACAAGACTCTCGGCAATATTTTTAAAGATTGGTTTGCAAGCATATATGACGATTGGAATCTAAGAGAAGGCTCCAACCATAATACCGAAGCGGCTTGGAAAGGCGGTTTGGCTATGGTTTCTGCTGGATTTATGGCTATAGTTACTGCAGCTATTGCAATAGCGTCTATAATAGCTGCTATCCCAAGCGGAGGTATGAGCCTTGCTGCAGGAATAGCTGCTATCATAGGTATGATCAGTGCAATTGCAGGCGCAATACAGGTCGGTCAAATGGCATATCAAGCTGTTCTTGCTCTTTCATATGGAGATTTAAAGAATGGTCTTCTCATGTTGGGTATGGCGATACTCTTAGGAGTGATTACAGTGCTTGGGGCAAGAGGAGTGGGAAGCGCTGTGTCAAAAGGACTTGAATCTGTTGCATTTGTGCTTAAATCGGCTGCTGTAGGTGCAGTTGTAGGCTCTGCTGTAGGTGCAGGCGTAGGGGCTTTAGGGAACTATATTGCGCATGGCATTATGACAGGGGAATGGAGTGGAGAAGGTGCTGCTAAGGCAGCAGGCGAAGGAGCTATTAGTGGTGCAATAGCAGGGTTTTTTGCTGGTGCAAGCATGGGCATAAATATTGCTTCTTCAATTGTCAAACAGGCTGCCAGAGAAACTGCTCAGGCAGCAGCCAAAGGGGCAGCTCAGGGAGCTGCAGAAGGAGTTACTGAAGGAGCAACACAAGCAGCAGCCAAAGGGGCAGCTCAGGGAGCTGCAGAAGGAGTTGCTGAAGGAGCAGCACAAGCAGCAGCCAAAGGCGTTACGACTGCAGGTGCGGAAGCTGCAGGTCAAGCTCTGGGTAGTGCTGTTGGAGTTGGAGCAGAAGCTACAACTAAGGCTGCAGGTCAGGCTGTAAGTAGTGTGCTGGCTCAAGAAGCGGCGCAAGGAGTTGGAGTTTCTTTTAGTCAAGGAGTTTCATTGCTTGGTAGGTCAGTTAAGGAATTTTTTGTAGGTGTAAGCTTTGTGCCTTTTGAAGGCATTAAATCTGCAGTAATAAATGTAGGTCGTGCGATTTCACATGCTTTAAGCGTTACTTTTAAAGTAGCGTCAATGGCGCTTGATTTGTATATATCATATCAAGCTGCAAACACTATGGTGGATGCTATAAGAAAAGGTGATGAAGATTCAATAAAACAGTTTTTATCTGCTGCTTGGACTTTAATTTCTATAAATATTATATCTCCTTTTATGGCAGGGCAAGCTGGAATACAAAGCAAGAAAGATATAATGGAAGTCGCAAAGGCTGAAGTTAATGCTGCACAGATGGAGAAAATTGCCCAAACCCCTACAGAGGCAATTAACAGAATGGCAACTTTTAAAGGTGAACTAGGGACAATGTTTGGGAATAGAGCTTGGCTTGGACACATTGGTACAGGAGTTATTGGCGCAGGATTAGGAGTAGCGGCTGTATATCTTATTGCGTGGGCTACTAAGGGTGAAGATGAAGAACTTCATGTAAGTTGGAAAGAAATAGTAGCTGGAGTGACTATTGGTTTTGCGGCTGGCTTCATTGCAAATGCGTTCTCTCGTTTATTTGGTGATTCTAGCATCGGAACTAAGATAATTGATTCAATCAAAAATACTTTTGCTCCTCTTATTGGTCGTAATGCGTCTGGAGAGTTCAGCGGTATGAACTTATTGAAAGTATGGGGTTCCGGAATAGCCGGCTCTCTTATAGGAGCGGCTCTTGTGCCTTTGATGGCATGGTTATTTGCAGATAATGGCAAGGAAGAAGATGAACCAAATTACGGACAACTTGCCTTGATAGGGGCAGGCGTAGGGCTGATAGTAGGGTTAGGTTTTGGCGGCAGCTGGATAAATGGCAAATATGAGAATTTAGGAGGAAGAATAAAGGCTTCTTTGTTTGGAAATTTAAGCGAGGCAGAAGCTGGGCAACTACCTCTACTTGCTCGCTATGAAATGCCTATTGCACTAAACTCTCTGAAAACGTCTATAAATATGTCTATTATGAGCACCAGGCTTACTTTTGCGTCCGCAATACTAAATAAATTCTTGTCTTCAATAGGATTAGAGCATCTTATTAGTTCTGATGGACCACTTGGGATTATAGACAAAGTTACAGGGCTTGGAATGTTTAAAAAAGGCGAAATTTTATCCAAGAAAGATTTCAGCCAAGAATCTATGAACGATATTTTCAATCAAAGTTTTGATCAGATGATGAATCCTCAGAGTAAAGTTTTTTCATTATTTACTGTAGTATTGCAGCCTATACTGACTCCAGCGCTTATGAGTTCTCCTTTTCTAGGCACAGTTATGCAGCCTATAGCGTCTGCAGGGACCTCAGGGTTTATTCAGCAAAATGAAGCCATAAGATACCTATATGAAAATGGCGTAAAGGAAAGGTTGAGCGGAGTATTGGGAAAGCTTATCTTTGGAGATTCTATGGCGGGACAAATTTTCCAAGAATTGTTTGACGCAATGCCTGAGGAGACAAACAAAGAAAAGCTTGAGCAGCTGGAATTTTTAGCCTCGCACGGTTTTAATTCTGATAAGCTAATAGAAGCTATTAATCTTTTAAAATCCGATCCATTAAAATTTAATGACAACATGTTAGAAGCTTTTAAAATTTTGGGCATTAATATACCTTCTACAGAAATGAGTTCTTTTATAGAAAATTTTTGTAGAAAGTTTGAAATTAGCTTAGAAGATTTCCAATCTTTGCCGACTCTTATGAAGCAATTAGTAGAAGTTCAAGCAGCAATAAAAGAAGCGGAAAAGAATGGTATTACTGAAAAGGAGAAAACCGAGCTGCAAAGATTGGAAGCCATTGATATTGATAAGCGTACTCCAGAAGATGTGCAAAAAATAGATGATCTTAGAAAAAAAGATTTGAATAGTCTTAAAGGAATAGAAGCTAACTTAAAGCAACAGTTAAAAGGAATGGAAAAACATTTTAGTTCTGTACTGAAAAAAATATCATCGGATGATTTAACAAGATTTATTTTGAATGAAGTTGTTATGTACAGAACAAAGCTGAATGGTATAGATACGGGAAGAATTTTGGACGGTACGGATGAGGCGTATGCTGCAATGTATGAACAAACGTATGGACCAGTGCGTGTTAGTGCAGATAGAGAGCAGAATATCAGAGATATGATTGAAAGTTTAAATTTGCCTGAAGGACTTTCTAGTGCTGAACAATTAAACTATTTGTATGCTGTTGCTGGTCTTGCTTCTTTAGGCGTAGATATTGAATCTATAAAGCAAGGGAAGCCTCTTACTTTAGTCCAGATACAGCAAGCTATAGATAATGCTGAAGCAAACGGCAAACAGGAACTTGCTAGTGAACTGCTTTTAAATTATGTTTCAATTATTTCAAACATGCCGGGCAGAGAAACAGAAATTACTGATATTGTTAATTTATTAATTGACGTATTTAAGAATGTTGATGCCAAAAGCGTAACTGAAAAATCTCTTTTTATGGCGCAGTATGTGAAAGTAGTTGTAAATACTTCTAAAACAACTTTAAATACACAACAAAAAGAATTATTGATTGACAAATTGCAAAAGATTGTTGACAGCCTGTTTAATATTGTCGGTAAGCAGATGGTTGAGGATTTTAAAGATTCTCCGAGATTAAGAGATGCCAGAGTTATAGAGCTTGCAAATCTTGAAGTACGTACGCCTGAACAGCAAGCTGAACTTGATGCTTTTAAACTGAGTGAAGGAGAGATAGAATTTTTAAGAGGACAATATTCTCCTGAGACTTTAGCATTGAACAATTATATAAATAGGATAATAGACGATGTTAGATCAGGGAAGATAAAATATAGGGACTTTAGGGCATTGATGGATACTGGCGACGAAGCATACTTTAAAGGCGGGAATGCAGAAACAAACAAATATAGAGTTGAATTACGAAAATTGATGTCTGCTGAATCGGATAGAATTATCAGCGAAGTAAATAATCTGCTTGTAGAGGGAAAAATTAACAAAGAAGAAGCTGTTAGATTAAAAGAACAAATATTTTACGCAAAGCAGGCGATTGCGCCAACCAGCTATTTTAATATCTCTGTAAGCATTCAAGCAAGAATACAAGATTTAACTCCTGCTTCTGAAATTACAGTTAAAGTTGCCGATGGCAGTTTTAAGATATTTAAAATTGTAGATATAAAAGAGATAAAAATAATAGGACAAGATTTGGGAAGCGCAAGGCTAAGCTTTACGGTTGATGGCAAAGAAATAAAAGGCTCTTTAAAAGGCAATTTAAATTCCCTTGCAGCAAACTCTGAATTTATTAGCAAAGTTATGCCTCAAATGAAATCTTTACTTGCTGCATCATTTTTGTCTGATATTACAATTGTAAAAGCTGGTGTTGTAAACAATATTACATTACATTATGCAGGCGCTCAAGTTGAGGCAGCTTTCAGTGAAGTCAATAATGACTGGGATCTTGTAAAAGGGTCTTTATTGCAACCTGACGGAAGGTTGCGAACTGATATTTTTAATGACAAAGGAGAATTGTCGGAAAGTACGAGAAGAATTATAACAAATATTCTTGGCGCTGATGTTGGCAATAAATTTATTCTTAAAGTTGAAGCGATAGCAAAGGAATCTAAAAACTTACAACTGTCTTTTGATAAGAGCGGTCAGTTAAAAGCAGGCTTTAAAGCAAAAGTTTTAGAAAAACTTGGCAATGATATAGGAAGCAGATTTGTTGATGCAGTTAACGGAAAATACGCCGCAATTGTCAAAACTTTGTTGTCAAAAGCTTCCTTTAAAGCTGACGGCAGCCTGAAAGAATCTGTAATACGAATACGTGCGCTTGGACAGCCTGCAGAAAGAATGGTTCATTCTTATCTTGAAGTGAGACCTAAATTAAATGATATTTTGGCTAGTAGAGATTTTGAAGACGGTAAAATGAAATTACAGGGTATGATAACAGCTCTTAATCAATCTTCTTTAGCTGGTAATCAAGGTTTGATTGAATCTTTTGCCATAGGCTGTATGAGGGTAGAACAGTTAATGACTATTTACGCTAATCAACCTGTTGAATTGCTTAGGACTTTATCTGGAAACTCCGCTCAATCTCCATTGTCGCAAATGGACAAGTTCTCGTTGGATAACGGTGCAGTACAAGTGTCAGATGTAGATTTATATATGTTATTGCAAGTTGTAGGAAAAGGTAATTTGACTGGAGCAATAGCTGATTTAGAATCTTTACAAAGCTTAAGGGGCGAATTAGAAGGATTAACAACAGCTGAGCTTGTTTCTGATGCACTTACTAGAGCGTTTGAACTTAGCTCAGATAATAAAGAGACAATAAAAGCAATTTTAGAAAAATCAGACTCTATTGTTAATGGTAAATTGACTGATAATGCCAAGTCTGAAATTAGTAAAGTTCTAAATGAGAAGGGTGTTGACGCAGTAAAAGTCCAAAAAGTTATAAGCAATATTGATTCTGTATGCGGGAAAATGGAAGAACTTAGGTTGAATCCTACTAAATTGAATGATGTTACTGTTGGCGATGAAGCTGTAAATGCGGCTTTGATAAATGAGCAGACAAGAGTAAATTCAAAAGCAAATGAAATTAGCAAACTGGAATCCAAACTACATTCTCTTTTTGAGAATTCAGGCTATTCTGACAATATAGAAGCATTATTGCCTCGCTTAGAATACCTGCAGGAGAATGAAAACCTTACGCGTATACAAACAATGTTTTCAGGAGTAGGTGCCAACGCTACTAAAGATAAAGTCAGTGCTATTATAGATAGGTTTAGTCGCGGAGATGTTTCCACAGTAGATAAAGCTTATTTAAGAGAAGTGGGAATTGTAAATTTTGTAAAAACATTTTTAGAGGGACAAGTTGCTGAGAGTGTCACTGATCCTAGAGACCCTACAAAAATTAAGGTTATAAAATTCGCAGACGGCACTTTAGATCTTTTGCGTGCCGCACTGCTTAATATGGAAAAAAATGGTTTAGAAACAGAAGCCGCTAATGTTTTAAAGATATTTATGATACAAGCAAATACGATGGTTAATTATAGTTTGCGCGCTTCCCAGTCTGAAATGATCTCTCATTTTCAACATAACGACAATGTTGCAGTGGGAATGGGTGGCGGTAAAACAATTTCAATAGCAATAGATGCGATTATGACAAGGGTGCTAATGGGTAGAGATGCCAATATAGAAATATTAGTTGGAAATGAAGATTTAGATAATTATGCGGCTGCTGGTAAAGCGGCGACAAAATTGTTTGAATCGTTAGGTATGAAGGCTGCCAAAATTGACGAATACAAATCCGAAGGAGGCGATACAAATCTGGATGGGCTTAGAGGAATATATAATGATCCCAACACTGTTGTCATTATGAGTCCTACCACAAGAGGACATTTAAAGAATGAAGCTATAAGCAAAGGTGGTGCTCAAGGAAAACTTCTCAACGATGTTCTTAACAGTGTAAAGAGAGTTATTGCAGACGAAATTCATTTGTGGGCTCTTACGCGTACTGCATCTGTTATAGGAGGAGATAATAAACCTCCAGAAATGTATATGGTGGACAGATCAGTTGAGATAGGTAATGTTATTAATGCACCTGCTATATACGCCGCAATGCTTGCCGCTGGCAAAAATAGTGTAACAGAAGCAAAAATTACTATGCCAGAGTTAGGAGAAAACAGAGAGGTTAAAGTATTGCGCTTTAAAACAGAGCAAGAACTTCAAAAGGCTTCTCTTCAGGGCGATTGGATAGCTGTTGTTGGAGAACAGTCAGCATCTTTAAAGGTTAAAATGTCTGATAAGTTAAGGGACGATTTAACTGCAAAAATAAAACCATTTTCTGAAAAAGACGGTTATAATTCTGAAGGGCGTTTAAACAGTATAATAATGGGTTTATTTTCTGGTTCTGAGAATGGAGGTATGCAAATATCATCACAAGATGGGAATGTGAAACCTGTAGGCTCAACAGGAATACAAGAAAATATGGTTATTAATGACATATACCGTCAACTTGGGTTTACTTTGAGGATAGGATTAGAAAGACAAATAAACGAAAGCGATCTGAAATCCTTTATGCAGAAGTCTACAAAAACAAGTAAAACCAGTATGCAAACGTCTTTGGCTGCAATTTATTCAGGTGCCCGTGATGTTGTGATGGTAGTGGCTTCAGGAACAGTTGACGGTTTGCAGCAACTTATAATTAACAGAACGGGCGCTGCTACGGTTTATAATATAACTGGCGAAAAGGCAGGAGTGGAGATGTTTAAAGCTGCTTGGAATCTTGACGGGAAAGTTGAAGCAGGACAAATGAGCATATTGGGTCAACAATTGAAAGCTACTCTTGAAAACGGAGACTTTAAGGATCTCGACAATTTCTTATTTCTTGCAAAAACTCAAGCTAGTTTTGAGACGATAAGAAAAGCTGTAGAAGAAAACTATGACAAATTAAAAGCACTTGGAGTTGAAGTATATGAGTTTACAGACAGACAGGGCAAATGGACTGATTCTAAAGGATCTCTTGTTCCTAATGAAGAAAGTTTAAGCGTTTTAGCTGGAAAGACAGAGAAAAAACGTTTGATAATTGCAAACGAAATGGGTGCTACAGGAATAGACTATCAGGGTAATTTCGTAAATGTATTGTTAGATACTCATTTGATGAGCGATGCTGATTTGGCGCAGGCATTAAAGAGAACTGGGAGACCTGGCGGACCTAATAATAGATGGGATACTATTAGAGTAATGGCATATAGCGGCGATAAAGTAGAAGCCCAAATAGACGCGTTTAAAAATAGCGCTATGTTTAGGGAAAGAGCGGTTGAGATGTGGTCTGATACCAATGGGTATATGAAAGATCCTAATGCTGCAGCATTGTTTGATAAGTTTATAAAATCTGGACAGAAAATTGATTTTTCAAATATGTCGTCTGAGGCAATAAAGGAAATGTTGATTTTTGTGTCAGACATAAGATCTTTGTACGACATAGATGCTTCAATAAGATTTGCCGTAACAGATTCTATAAGAGATAGAATGGTTTTAAGCGTGCTTAGAGATTTAGTCGCTACAATGCCAGAAGGCGTAGCGCGTGAAGCGGTGCAGGAAGAATTAAATGCTGCTCTTGAATCTCGCGGTGGTTTTGATAAAAGTAATTTTAGCGTTGAAAGTATGAAAGCCGAAAGCCCCAGAGACGTTGTGCTAAAAGCTTTTAACAATGTTAATGATGAAGTGAAAGACAGATTTGAAAGATTGAAAGGTGTTCTTGCCGGAGACGAAAACCTTAAAACCCAATTGCGAATTGTTGAAGAGCATATGGAAGCCGTTACTTTAGCTCTTGACCCAAGAAGTTATTTTGGAGGCGAGCCTATTATTGATAAAGGGCTTTCTTCCGCAGTAGATCTTGTAGAATTTGTGGGCATAATACGCTCTTTTGAACAATATATAATGCCGTTAGAAACTGTTGCAGACAGCGCTGGTACGTCTTCTCCTTCTGAGGCTTTTGCTTCGTCAAGAGCCGAAGCTCCAATAATGGCTGTTCTTCACGGTCAATATGCTCCTGGTTCTGAGTACGTAACTAATAATGCTGCTAATGAAGAAGTTTTAACTGCAAAGGGCAAGATGTTTATGGATATTCAACAGCGATTAAGTTCTAAAGACAACTCTATGGCATGGTTGAACTTTTTTATGGCATTGCTTAATTTGTTAGGTTTAAATGAAGAACGTAAGAATACATATCTTAACATAAACCCGGAAAATCCTAAAGAAGTTGCAGCTATGGCAAAAGAGCTGACGGAACTTCTTTGGCAAAATGCAGAATTAGAGACGTTTAACAATTTCATACATACCTATGAGGAGTTTGGCTCTAGTGCCAGCGGTCTTGTTTTTAACAATATTGATGCCAGAGATCTCAAGGTTAAAGAGACCAACAAGAATAACGCTACCAACATAAAGGTTTCTAACACGGATATGTTCACTAGCTTTGCTGGCAATGCAAAAAATAAAATGATAGATGACTTTAGACGTAAAATTGCAAGCGATTCCACATTGTCAATTGATGGTAAGCTTACTCAAAAAGGGAGACTATTTGTAAAAATAGTTGAAGGTTTTATAAACAAAGATGAAGGTTGGCGTGACTTTTTGGCAAACGGACCTCTTGGTAAATTTGTTTTGGGCGAAGTAACAGGATTAGACATTAAGTTTGACAATCTTAATTTTGAGACATGCGCAAAAGTTGCAGATGATATTACTAATGCTTTTTGGAAAGCTGATATTTGGGACGTCAGTCAAGTTGAGCAATTGTATGGTTGGTATCAAATGATTCCTCCTGATCAAAGAAATGTTATAACGTCGCTTGCCCAACTACAGGGTATTTTGACAACAAGCCACTCAGCTGCCAAGAAACAAATGGCTGAACAATATGGGATTACTTTGCCAAGCGCAATAATAATTGAGCTTGCAAAATTAACAAAAGATGTTAATTTCCCTGAAGACATGAAAGGCTATAGCGAAATTTTGACAAATATTGTTGAACGCAATACAACTGTTGACATTATGATGGCTAAGATGACAGAGATTGGCAATTTAAAATCAAAAGTTAGCGCATCCTCAGTACCGCTTATTCTGAGAACAATAATTGCAACTTTTAAGGCAATTCCTCAAGGCATTATGGGGAAATCTCGTATGAGAAAATTACAGGACTCCGTAAGACCTGATATTTCTAAAATTTTTGATCTTTTCCCTAACCTTGAACAGCAATTTATAAAGCGCACCGAAGGCGGTGGAGAAGGTGATAATAAGGTAAACGTAAATGAATTCGCTAAGTATATTAAACCTTTGATGTTATTTACTGGTATTGCAAATGATAAAACAGATACATCGCTGGACATCTTCAATAAGTTTATGTCAGAAATATCTAGCAAAGATGTGGTTAATTTAGTCTATAGAAACAGTCCAAATTGGAAAAAGATTGGTATGGTTGTAGGTGGAGGGTTATTGCTTACCGCAATTACAGTATTTTCCGTTCTTACTGCGCCAATTTCTATTCCTTTGTTAGCGTCTATATTCATATGTGTCGGCGTGGCTTTAGCATCTCCGTTTATGGCGAGAGGTATTTTGGGATTAATTGGAGATAAGTTTGATTCAATAAAGAAGATAATGGATAGCAATTGGTTTGATAAGCTAAACATAACAGACATAAATAAGTTTGAAAAACTAGAAACAACTACATTGCTAATGGAGTCAGGAAGTTTGGATGTCAGCAAAAACCTATACGGATTTATAAAAGGTCATGGAAGATTAAAGGATGTTCTTAACAGCAAACGACCAACTAGGTTTGATCAAGAAAATTGGACATTTATTGAAGAATTAAGCCAAGAAGAGAAGATTTTGATTTTGGGCAAGGATATGGTTAAAAAAATGGATAGTTTAAAAGAACAGTTAATAAATCTTTATGCCAATAGACAAGACTATAAAGACAGAGATCCTGATGAAGCAAAACGTAAGGAATTGGTTGTAAAAGAATTTAAGTGGGATATGCTGGCTATCAGTAAACTTATTTTTGAAGAAAATCCTATGACGCAGGAATTTATAGATTCAGAAGAGTTCAAGAAAATGGCTAAAAATTTGCTTGTAGTAATGTTTAATGATTTTAAAGTAGAAAAAAATTACGATGTTCTAATTGAAAGACTTCAAGAGATTTTAAAACAAGAGAATAGTCCTGGTGTTGTTGATGATGACAGGAATATTACTATAGATCAATTGGTAGACGACAGATACTTTGATGGCGAAAATAAAGTTGCCGATAGAAGTGCTAATTTGGCAAGAATTAGGGACCAATCCTCTAAAGACATTCTTCCTGTTGAGGCGAAAATGGATAGAAGTGTGGGTTTAGAGGGGGCTGGCAGAAGACTTGTCGGAAAATTTGGTGAGGGATTTACAAAACCGGACGAAATGCAGATTGCTTTGTTAAAAGCATTGTGTTATTTTAAAAATATCGGCGAAATGAAGGATTTTCTTAAGCTGGACAAAGTAGAAAACGCTGAAGGTTTGCATATAGTCGGAGACCTTTCTAACGAGGCTATAGCGCAAGCAGCTTTCAATACATATAAAGAAGCTCTTGACCAGTTTGCGCAAGGAGCTTTGCAAGAAAACGAATTTAACGAAGTCTTAGAATTGATAAGAATTGTCGCAAGCGTTTTAATGATAGTTAGAGATAAGCCTGAGGTGGCTCATATGATAGATGATCACAATTATGACGCTATACAACGAGAGATAACCGATATGACTGTAGGCGTAAAAGCTCATGTCTTTGTAAATGTGTTTAAGCAACAAGAGGAAAGTATGGTTTCTGATGAAGGTGAGCTGTTTAAAGATATAGATATAAATAAATTAAAAACAGCATTGGAAAGTAAGGATAATAAAAAAGGCAAGAGGGTGTTATCTAATAAATTGGAAACATTGATGCCTATGATGAGAGAAAATAAAGTAAGAATTGACGCTTTAACAAGCATACGCCACAGTGCAAGAGCAGTTGCGGCATCTGCTTAGTTAAAAATTGGTCTTACTATTTTAAAGCGGTACCAAAAAAAAGGGGGAGATATGAATTTGAGTAAAAAGTGTTGCAGATGTATAGGCATTTTAATAATGTTGATAGGCGTAACAACTGGCAGTAGTATGGCGCAAGCTGGAAACGAAGAGATATCATCGGCTAGCAGACGTCCGAGCGGGGATGCTAGCGCAAATAAATGGTCATCGCCGTCTAAAGCAGGTCTAGTTAAACCAATCGAGGTGTCGATAGCAGATGCAGCAACGTTAAGAAATGCAATAAAAGAAGTAGAGGCAGGGTTAGCAAACTCAGAGGTACCAGAGTCACAACAAAAGTCACTTATAGGTTTAATAGGACTAATAGTGAATTTACTAGGTGATAAGGATAATAAGTCAGTCTCAACTAAGTCAGTCTCAGTTAAGTCAATCTCAGCTAAACCAATCGAGGTATCGCCAGCAGATGCAGCAATGTTAAGAGATAAAATAAAAGAAGTAGAGGCAGGGTTAGCAAACTCAAAGTCAGGAGAGGTATCATCACAAAAGTCACTTATAGGACTAATAAGAGATCTAATGCTGAAACCATCGGCACCATCAAAGTGACATGTGTTTGCCAAAAGTATTACAAGGTAAAATTAAAAGATTAGGTAACGTTTAGAGAGAAAGCTTAAAAAGGTAATAATGGATATATGGTGGTTTTGGAGATGCTTTGTGCTCATCTCTAAAGCCACCATATAAATTTAAAAAGTAAATACTTCCTATACGGGTTGACGGGTAATTGCCTAAAAATATACAATACCTTTATTAAGTGTTGTATTATAAGTTTATGGAAAATATATGAAAAAACGAACAAAAATTGATGAGTTTGAGCTTTTGAAAGCGACTCAAGAGCCAGCTAAGCTTGCAAGAAAGCTGCATCCTTTTTATCGCGGAAAAATAGAAGCTGTTCCAAAGTGCAGAGTTGAAACTTTAAATGACTTTTCAATATGGTACAGTCCGGGGGTGGCAGCTGTATGTACTGACATTAGCAAAAATCCAGAACTTGTCTATGAATATACAAATAAATGGAATACCGTTGGTGTTGTAAGCGATGGCACAAGGGTTTTAGGGCTAGGCGATATTGGTCCTGAAGCAGGTCTTCCTGTTATGGAAGGAAAGTCTCTTTTGTACAAGTATCTTGGTGGTGTTGACGCTTTTCCTATATGTCTTGACACTAAAGACGAAAAAGAAATAATACAAACGGTTAAAATATTGCAGCCGTCTTTGGGCGGAGTAAATTTAGAAGATATTTCTCAACCTAAATGTTTTTCTGTTTTGGATACCTTAAGAAAAGAATGCAAAATACCTGTGTGGCATGACGATCAGCAAGGAACAGCTTTGGTTACACTTGCGGGTTTTATCAACGCATTAAAAATTGTTGGTAAAAAAGTAAACAAAATAAAGATAGCGATGATAGGAGCAGGAGCTGCAAATGTTTGTATATCAAAACTTTTGATACTTTATGGGGTAAATCCTGCAAATATAGTTATGGTTGACATAAAAGGGACGCTTCACAAAGATCGTAAGGATTTAAAATCATGTAAAAAACAGTGGAATATGGCGTCAATAACAAATGCTGGTGACATTAGAGGTGGAGCCAAAGAAGCAATGGAAAATGCCGATGTTGTTATAGCTTTATCCGCTCCGGGACCAGGGATAATAAAGAAAGAATGGATAAAATCTATGGCTAAAAATCCTATTGTTTTTACTTGCGCCAATCCTACGCCTGAAATTTGGCCATGGGAAGCTAAAGAAGCGGGCGCTGCCATTGTTGCTACAGGCAGAAGCGATTTTGAAAATCAAGTTAACAATTCTTTGGGTTTTCCTGGAGTTTTTAGAGGAGCGTTAGACGTAAGAGCTTTTACGATTACCGACACAATGTGCATAACCGCAGCAATAGAGCTTGCTTCTTGTGTGCCTGATAATAAAATAAAACCTGACAAAATTCTTCCTACTATGGATGATTGGGAAATATTCCCAAAAATAGCGGCTGCTATAGGTGTAAAAGCGGCAAAAGAAAAAGTAGCTGGAAAAAAAATGAGTTACGATAAAATTTATAGTGTTGCGAAAGATATAATCAAAAGAAGTAGAGCAATAACCGAAACTATGATGAAAAAAGGTTATATAAAAAAGTGCGAAAAATAGAATCAAATATTATAATAAACGCTGTTAAAAATTTATGCGCCAAAGCAAATTATAATCTTCCTGACGATGTTCTGAAGTCCGTAAATACTTCCATTCCCCAAGAGCGGGGCGTCTCCCGAGATATATTAGAGCAAATAGCAGACAATGCGGCTGTTGCAAAAAAAGAGAAAGTTTCTTTGTGTCAAGACACAGGAACGGCGAATTTTTTTGTAAAACTCGGCAAAGACGTATATATAGAAAATGGAGATATTTACGATGCAATAAACAAAGGAGTTGCTTTGGGCTATGCGGATAGTTATCTTCGCAAATCTATTGTTTCTGATCCGATTGAAAGAAAAAACACAATGGACAATACGCCAAGTAATATTTATATTGATATTGTTTCAGGAGATAAAATAGAAATTACATTTCTTCCTAAAGGCGGAGGCAGTGAAAATGCTTCGGCGTTAAAGATGCTTACGCCCTCTGCAGGTTGGGAAGGCGTGAAAGAGTTTGTGCTAAGTGTTATAAAGGATAAAGGCAGAGATGCTTGTCCTCCTCTTATAGTCGGTGTTGGAATAGGCGGCGATTTTGCTTCAGTTGGATTTTTGTCAAAAAAAACATTGCTTAGAAAAATAGGAAGCGTTAATAAAAATACATTTTATGCAAAAAAAGAACAAGAGCTTCTTTCCGAAATTAACAAATTAAATATAGGACCAATGGGAATGGGCGGCAATCCCACAGCTCTTGCCGTATTTATAGCGACAAACCCTACACACATAGCTTCGCTCCCAGTTGCGGTAAGCATTCAATGCCATTCATGTAGAAAAAAGAAGATTAGTATATGAAAATAAATTTACAAGATTTAATTTTAAATATTAAAGATATAAAAGTCGGACAGAAAATTCTATTTAGCGGGAATATTTATACGGCAAGAGATGCCGCCCATAAAAGGATTGTAGACATTTTAAACAAAGGCGAAGAGCTTCCTATTGATTTAAAAAATTCTGTAATTTATTATTGCGGACCGACTCCGACAAAACCAGGAGAAGTTGTCGGATCTTGCGGACCCACAACGTCTTCCAGAATGGATATTTATACGCCAAGGATTTTAAAAGAAGGTGTTAAAGTTTTGATAGGTAAAGGCGCCAGATCGGAATCGGTGGTAAAATCCTTAAAAGAAAACAACGCGGTATATCTTGTTGCAACAGGCGGTGTTGGCGCACTTATTTCAAAAAGAGTAAAAAAATCTGAATTGTTAGTTTTTGAAGATTTAGGACCTGAAGCTATTTATAGGTTTGAAGTTGAAGATATGCCATTAATTGTTGCAATAGATAGTTTCGGCAATAATATTTTTAATAAGATTGTCTTGTAATTTACTTAAGAGGAAAACATGTTTTTAGCTTTAGACATAGGCAATACAAATATAACCATAGGTTTGTTTAATATACAAAACGGAAAAGTTTTGCCTGGACCGTTAAAAGTTTGGAGAATGTTTACTGTAAAAGAACAAACTTCTGATGAGTATGCTACAATGCTTATGAATATGTTTTTTTATTGTGGGTTTGACGCGAAAAAAGTAACAAGTATAGCAATAGCAAGTGTTGTGCCGTCTTTAAATTTTGTTTTTGAAGATTTAGTAAAAAATTATTTCGGAAAAAAAGTTTTTTTTATAAACCACATTAATTCAGGAGGTATTGTTTTTAATGTGCCAAATCCCAAAGAAGTTGGAGCTGACAGAATTGCCGATGCCGTTGCTGCTTATTCCATGTATGGGAGCAGTTGCGTTATCATAGATTTTGGAACTGCCACTACTTTTGATTGCATAGATGAAAAAGGCAGATACATAGGCGGGGCTATATCTCCGGGACATGCGATATCGGCTCAGTCTTTAAGTTTGAAAACTGCCCAGTTGCCGCAAGTTGAGATGAAAAAACCTCTAAAATCAATAGGAAATACAACTGTGGAGTGCATACAGTCTGGACTTTATTTCGGTTATATTGGGCTTGTTAAAGAACTCATTGGAAGAATAAAGAATGAACTGGAATTAAAACATATAATAGCTACAGGGGGTCTTGCAGGTCTTATTGTTAGCGAAATAAAGGAAATAGAAATTATTTTACCAAATTTGACTCTGGAAGGAATACGTATTATTTGGGAAAGAAGCTCAAATGCAAGTTAAAGTAATATTTATTTAGTTAGTAAACTTTTTTGATAAAATATAATTTTAGGAGGGTTGCTGTGAAGCTTCGTTTATTTTTGACAGGACTATGCGTTTGCATGTTGATGTCCGTGTTCGCCTATGCTGATAATATAATTTCTAAGGTAAATATTAAAGGTTTGCGCAATGTAAAAGAAAAAACCGTTTTATCAGAAATAAAACTTAAGAAAGGCAAAGAATATTCCGTAGAGTCGGCAAAGGCTGCAGTTCGCTCTATTACCGAGCTTGGATATTTTGATGAGTGTACTTTTACTTTTGATAGGAATACCGGCGTTCTTACGTTTGATGTTGTTGAAAAACCCTATGTAGAGAGTGTGGTTTTTAAAGGCAATGTTGAATTTTCAAATAGTAAGCTGAAAGGTGCCAGTGTTTTAAAGGAAAAAGATTTTTATGATATTTTAAAGTTGGAAGAATCAAAGAAAAAAATACTAAAATTATATGGAGATAGAGGCTATGCCGACTGCACCATTGAAGCTTATCCCACCATTGATATAGATACAAACAAAATGACTGTGACTTTTCTTATAACGGAAAATAATAAAATTTTAATAGGTGACGTTAAAATTGAGGGCATTATTTCATATCCTAAGAAAAAAATTCTTAAGCTTATGAAAAAAATAAGACCTAAAAAAATATTTAAAGATGAAAATTATCAAAAGGATTTATTAGGCATAGAGACTTTTTATAAGAATAATGGTTTTATGGATTATAAACTTGTAATATCTACAATTTCTTTTAATGAACCTAGAACGGAAATGTTTTTAACTTTAAACATAAGCGAAGGCGTCAAATATAAAATAGGAGAAATCGCTTTTGACGGAAATTCTGTATTAGAAGATAAAGAATTAAAAAAGACTATAAAATTTAAAAAGGGACAAGTATTTAATGAGCAAAAAATTGACGAAACAAGACAGGAGATTGCTGAGTCTTATGCAGATAAAGGGTATCTCCAAGCTCAAATTGTTCCAGATTTTCATAAGGTCGGCAATATTGTAAATATTGATTGGAATATAAAAGAAAATTCAGTTGTTTATGTAGGTAATATTTACATAGAAGGGTTAGAATCTACTAAAGAAAAAGTTATCAGAAGAGAATTGTTATTAAAGCCTGAACATGTATTTTCAAGAAAAAAGCTTATAGGAAGTGTTCAAAGGATAAGAAATTTAGGTTTCATTGATGGTGTTGAGCATCATTTATTGCCTACAGGTGCTCCTAATATTGTGGATTTAGACCTTGAAATTACGGAAGGAAAGCCGGGCAATATCAATGCTGGCGTAGGTTATTCTTCTATTGACGAAGTTGTTTTTACAGTTGGTCTTATGCATATGAATTTGTTCGGCTTAGGTCAACATTTGGACTTATCGGTTGAGTATGGAAAGAAAAAGACAAATTTCAATATAAGTTGGACTGAATCTTATATTTTTAACAAAAATATGAGCTTGACTTTAAGCGCATTTGATATGCTTAGAAAAAAGGATTTTGCAGATGTCACTAACGCTTATGAGGAGCATAGAACAGGTTTTTCAATTGGCATAGGTCCTAGAATCAGCCCGCTTGTAAGTTTAATGTTTGGCTATAGATATGAAAATGTAATGCTTTCCGAGATTGACGCTAAAGTCAAACATCAGATAGAAACAACGTCGGATTTGTCTAAAGATAGAACGACTAGCGTGTTTACGCAAATAATATATGATTCTCTTGATTATAGATATGACCCGACAAGAGGTAACAGGCAATCATTAGTAGTTACTCTCGCGGGATCTTATTTAGGCGGAGAGGTAGATTATGTAAAAACGGTTTTTAAGAGTTCTTGGTTTTTGCCAGTAGTTTGGAAGTTTGTTCTTAGCGCGAGATTGGAAGTTGGATCTATAGTGTCTTACGGAGATTCAGATACAGTGGCTCTTTATGAGCGGTTTTATATAGGAGGACCCGAATACGGCGTAAGAGGTTATAAGTACAGAACAGAAATAGGTCCTGCCGACGGCGGTAATTATAAAGCCGTTCTTAACTTTGAATATAAATTCCCAATAGTAGCAGAAAGAGGCAACTCAATTTTAGTTGGAGCTTTCTTCTACGATATAGGCGGAGATTGGGGAAGGCGCGGAACTGTAAAATGGCTTGGAACAGGTGAGAATAATCTTCGTTCCTCGGCAGGTTTTGAATTTAGACTCGCAACGCCGGCATTCCCTATAAGAATCGGCTGGGCATATGGATTTAATCATAAAGAAAAAGAAAACTTGCAAGACTATTACTTCTCCATAGGTCTTCCGATGTAGTTTGTAAAGTTTTCCCTTTAGACAACGGTTTGCCATAATCAACTTTTAGGATAGGGAATGGTTTTTAAGGAAAAATTTTTATTATTGTTTCTTTTCTTCTTTGCGCCTACCGTTTTTTGTTTTGAAATACCTATAAACGGAGTAGTTGAACGTATTGACGAGACAGTTGAAAACAAAGACATCCAGAATAATATTATTTTTGTTGATATGGAGAAAGTTTTTAATTCTCACCCCATGACTTTAGAGTATAAGAGAGAAATAAAAACTTTTGGAAAAACGCGTAAAGATGCTATTGAAAACCTTGTCAAAGAGCTTAATGCGCTTAAAGAACAAGCGAAAATCGTTAATTTAAAAATATCAGAAGCAAAGTCTGAAAACAGGTCTTTTGATGATCTTTTCAAGCAATTAAGCGATATTCGCGGATTGATAAACGATAAAAAATCGGAAATTTCCGATTTGGCTGAAAGAACAAAAACTGAAATAGTTTTAATGGAAGAGAGGAATACGGCTGAAGTTTTAAAGGATATAGAATCTTTGCTCAAAAAAGAACTTAAAAAATATAAAGCGACAATAGTTTTGGATAAACAAAGCGTTGTAATAGAAAAGTGCAGAGACATAACTAATGAAGTTATAAAAATGGCAAAGGATAGATAAATGAGATTTACAGCAATTGAACTTGCGGCACTTGTTTCCGGTGAACTTATTGGTAATAAAGATGTTGTTTTAACAGGAGTAAATGGTCTTTTGGAAGCAAAAAGTAATGAAGTTTCTTTTCTTGGGAATTTAAAATATCTGAAAGAAGCATTAAATACGCAAGCGGGTGTTATTCTTGTCGGGTTAGATAGCGATGTTGTTCAATTCAAAAATAAAAATATAATCAAAGTTAAAAATCCTCAGTATGCGTATAGCATAGTTCTTTCTATTATAGAGAAAGAAAAGTTGTCTTTAATAAATAAAAAAGTTCATCAGTCGGCGTCAATATCTGATAAAGCCAAAATCGGCAAAGCCGCATACATAGGTCAAAATGTTGTGATTGAAGATGGCGCTACAATTGGAGATAATGCTAAAATTTTCCCTAACGTTTACATAGGTAAAGACGTAAAGATTGGAAATGATTGTTTAATATATCCTAATGTCGTAATAAGAGAAAATTCTTTAATAGGAGATAGAGTTATTTTGCAGCCTGGAGTTGTTGTCGGCGGGGATGGTTTTGGTTTTGTAATTATTGATGGGAAAACTCAAAAAATCCCTCAAATAGGAAGAGTAGAAATAGGCAATGATGTTGAAATAGGCTCCAATACTACAATTGATAGAGCGACTGTTAACGCTACAAAAATAGGGAACGGCACAAAAATAGACAATCTTGTTATGGTAGCCCACAATGTTCAAATCGGTGAAAACTGCATAATAGTTTCACAAGTTGGAATATCCGGTTCTGCCTGTTTAGGCAATAATGTAACAATAGGTGGGCAGACGGGACTTGTCGGACACATAAAAATAGGCAATAATGTTATGATTTCAAGCCAATCCGGAATATCTAGAAATATAAAAGATGGAGAAGTTGTTGGGGGTAATCCTATGGCTCCGCTGACTCAAAGCATAAAGATAAGAGCTTTAATGAGAAAACTTCCCGAAATGTATTCCGATTTAAGAAAAATAAAGAAAGATGTGGAGGATAAGTAAATTTAAATGGCAAAACAAACGACTATTCTTAAAGAAGTTTCTATTGAAGGCATTGGTCTCCACACGGGAAATAAAAGTATTGTGGTTTTTAAGCCTGCTCCTGCGGGACATGGCATAAGGTTTGTAAGAACCGACTTGCAGAATAAGCCTGAAATTGCGGCTCTTTATTCAAATGTGGCTTCAGGGCTTACTGTCAGAGGCAGTGTCATAGAAAAAGATGGCGTTAGAATTCATACAATAGAGCATATAATGTCGGCTTGCTCGGCTCTCGGAATTGATAATTTGATTATAGAGATTAACAACAATGAGCCTCCAATTCTTGATGGTAGTGCAAAAATAATAGCGGAAACTTTATTGAAGAGCGGATTAAAAGAGCTGGATTCTCCAAAACAATATTATGTGATAAAGAAGCCCGTTCATTTTGAGTCGGGAAAAACTAAAATAGCGGCTTATCCTTCGGACAAACTTGAAATAGACTGTACTATAGGGTTTGACCATCCGTTCTTAAAATTTCAACAGATGTCTTTTGGGAATATAAGTAAGGAAGATTATTTAAACAACATCGCTCCTGCTAAAACTTTTTGTTTTGACTATGAAATAGAGGCTCTTCAAAATAACGGTCTTGCGCTTGGTGGCTCTATGGACAATGCCATAGTTTTGGGATTGAATGGCATACACAACAAAGAACCATTGCGTTATGATGATGAATTTGTAAGACATAAAATTTTAGACTTAATCGGAGACTTGTATTTAGCCGGCAAGCCGATAAAAGCTAAAATAGTTGCCGAGAAACCGGGACATCAAAACAATATTGCTTTTTTAAAAGAGTTCTTAAAAGAAGCAATTATAGAAGAAGACAAAGAAGCGGAGGATGGAATGAACGCAAATTATGAAACATCGGGAATGGAAAGAATTTTATCCCACGAAGAAGTTTTAAAATATATACCGCACAGATACCCATTTTTAATGATAGATAAAGTTAAAATAAATACCGCGCAGCCTGCCAAAGCTGTGGGCTATAAGTGTGTAAGCGGCAACGAAAATTTTTTTCAAGGACATTTTCCCGGAGCACCGATTATGCCCGGTGTTTTAATAGTTGAGGCTATGGCTCAAACGTCGTGCGTTATGTTTCTATCCAGACCTGAAATGCAGGGAAAACTTGCGTATTTTACGTCTATAGACAAAACAAAATTCCGCAGACCTGTAAAGCCCGGAGATTTTTTGGAGTTAAGAGTTGAAATTATCAAAGACGGGGGAAGACGCGGAAAAATGAAAGGCGAAGCTTATGTTGACGGCAAATTAACGACAGAAGCAGAGTTTATGTTTATTATTATAGACAGAGAGCAGTAAATATAAATGCCGTCGTAGAAAATGTATATTGTAAATCAGTTGGATTCGTTAATTTAGCATTAGAGGTAATAAATGATACATCAAACAGCCGTAATAGACAAAAGTGCGGTTATAGAGGACGCTGTAGAGATAGGTCCTTATAGTGTCATTGGTCCGGAGACTATTATAAAAAGCGGGACAAAAATACACGGTCAATCTGTAATTGAGTATTCCGAAGTGGGGGCTAACTGTGAAATTTTTAATTTTTCGTCAATAGGTAAACGCCCTCAGGATTTAAAGTATCAAGGTGAAAAAACTAAAGTTATAATTGGAGACGGCACCACAATAAGAGAGAGTGTTACTCTGAATAGAGGTACTGCCGCCGCGGGGCAGACTGTTTTAGGTAAAAACTGTTTAATTATGGCGTGTGCTCATATTGCCCACGACTGCATAATAGGCAATAACGTTATAATCGGCTATTCCACAGGCATTGCGGGTCATGTTGAAATAGACGACAGCGCTATACTCAGCTCAGGAATAGGCGTTCATCAATTTTGTAAAATCGGAAAGTCCGCAATTATTGGCGCGGGTTCAATGGTAAACATGGATATTATTCCGTATGTAACGGCTCACGGCGATAGAGTTGTTCTTGCTGGTTTAAATCTTATAGGTTTAAAAAGAAAAAAAGTAAAACTTTCAGAAATTGAAGATATAAAAGACGCTTACAGAATATTATTTATGTCTAAGCTGACTCTTGAAGACGCTCTTGTTAAACTTAAGGACTCACCTTCTCAATATGTTAAAGATATGATACTTTTTATAGAAAATTCCCAAAGAGGCGTTGCCAGACCAAAACAGGGGTAAAAATGATACATCAAACCGCAGTAATTGATAAAACAGCCGTTATAGGCGCCAATGTTGGCATAGGCGCTTATACGGTAATAGGCAAGAGTGTTGTGATTGGCGACGGAACTATTATAGGATCCAACGCGTATATAGAATATGCGGAAATCGGCAAGAATTGTAAAATTTATCACTCGGCTTCTATAGGAACAGCTCCTCAGGATTTAAGCTATAAAGACGAGCCGTCAAGGGTTTACGTAGGCGACGGCACAGTGGCAAGAGAATTTGTAACTTTTAACAGGGGTTCTGCCAAAACAGGAAAAACCATCATAGGGAAAAATTGTTATTTTATGACTTCTTCTCATGTTGCTCACGATTGTCGTATTGGTGATGGTGTTATTATGGCAAATTGTTCTGCTGTTGCAGGTCACGTTGAGGTTGGAGATAATACCTTTGTAAGTGGCACGGTTGGAATTGTTCAGTTTTCAAAAGTTGGTAAGGGAGTTATGGTAGGCTCAGGTGCTACCGTAACAATGGATATAATTCCTTATGTATTGTGTGCTGGATACAGAGCCGTGCCGAATGGTTTGAACTTAGTAGGCATGAGAAGAAGACGAATGCCTACGGAAGAGATTAACGCTGTGAAAGAGGCATATCGCCTTCTTTTTATGTCAAAGTTAATGCTTAAAGACGCTTTGTCAGCGCTTGAACAAAGCAAATCTATAGCCGTACAAGAAATAGTAGCATTTATAAAAAATTCTAAAAGAGGCATTGCCAGACCTGAATAGGAGCGCTTGAGGAACATATTCAAATATAAAGCCTGATGAGGTTCAGTAATTATGGAAAATATAGGCTTAATAGCGGGCAACAATAGATTTCCATTTTTAGTTGCACAAGAAATAAAAAGAAGTGGTGATAGGGTAATATGTATTGCTCTAAAAGAAGAAGCCGATCAAAATTTGGAAAGAATCTGCGATAAAATATATTGGCTTTCAGTGGGAAAGTTTCAAAAGATTATAGATACGCTTAAAAGCGAAAATGTAAAAAGCGTTATAATGGCAGGTCAAGTAAAACACATTAAAATTTATTCGGCTATTAGTATGGATTTTCGCGCTATTAAAGTAATGGGAAGTTTAATAAACAAAAAAACAGATACAATTCTAAAAACAATTGCTAATGAGTTTGAAAAAGACGGAATGCACCTTATGGCTTCACACACATACTTAAAGCATTTGCTTGCTCCGAAAGGCTTGATAGTCGGTAAAAAACTTTGTTCAGACGAAAATAAAGATGTAGAGTTTGGATATAAAATAGCCAAAGGCATTGCAGGTTTGGATATAGGTCAAACTGTCGTTGTAAAAGACAAATCTGTTCTTGCAGTTGAGTCTGTAGAAGGAACGGATGAATGCATAAAAAGAGCTTACGTTCTCGGCGGCAAAAATTCTATTGTTGTTAAAGTCGCAAAGCCAAATCAAGATTTTAGATTTGATGTTCCTGTTATAGGGCGTAGCACTATTGATAATTTAGAAGAAAATAAAGTAAGAGCGATGGCAATAGAAGCAGGTGTCACTTTAATTTTGGATAAAGATGAAGTAATAGAAAAAGCGAAAAAGCTCGGTGTGACCATAATTGGAATATAAAATAACAGAGGTAAAAATGATAAATATAGCTTGTCCGATTATTGGAGAGAAAGAAAGACGGTTAGTAAATGACGTTTTAGACTCAAGAATTTTAGCAAGCGGTAAGTATGTAGCTCAGTTTGAACAGACTTTTGCTAAATATTGCGGAGCTAAGTTCGGCATAGCTAACGCCAACGGAACTACGTCACTTCATACGGCGCTTTTGATGTTTGGCATTAAGCCTGGCGACAAAGTAATAACTACGCCTTTCACTTTTATAGCTACTTCTAACTCAATTCTTTTTTGTGGAGCAAATCCGATTTTTGTAGATATTGATCCAAAAACTTTTAATATAGATCCTGTAAAGCTTGAAGAGGCGTTAAAAAAAGAAAAGAATGTTAAAGCTGTTTTAATAGTACATTTATATGGACTTCCATGCGATATGGACGCCATACTTAAATTGAAAAAGAAATATAAATTTAAACTTATAGAAGATGCTTGTCAATCTCACGGAGCTGAATTTAAAAAGAAAAAAGTTGGAACATTCGGTGATGCTGCTGCGTTTTCATTTTACGCCACAAAGAACATGATGACTGGTGAAGGCGGGATAGTTCTTACAAATAACGCGAAAGCCAACAAATACGGGAGGCAAATTATAAACCATGGAAGAGAAGGTCATTGCACGCATACGATTTTAGGATACAATTTCAGACTTACGAATTTAGCCGCCGCTATAGGCATAGCCCAGCTTGAACAGCTTGAAAATTGGATTGCAAAAAGAATAGCGAATGCAAAAAAATATAATGAGGCTTTTAAAAATTTAGAGTTTTTGAAATCTCCGCATGTTCCTGAAAATTGTAGACATGTTTTTCATCAATACACTGTAAGGGTTTTGTATAAAGAAAGAGAATCTTTTATGAAATATCTTTCGGATAAAGGCGTAGGAAGCGGAATTTATTATCCATGCGTAATATACAAACAGCCTCTTTATAAAAAGCTAGGATACAAGACTGGTCTTTGTAAAGAGGCTGAAAAAACCGCGATGGAAGTTATGTCACTTCCTGTCCACCCGTCTCTTTCAAGTGTGGAAGTTGACGAAATAATTAAAGTTGTAAAAGGTTATAAAAAATGAGTATAAGAGTAGCGGTAATTGGAGTCGGTTCTCTTGGGCAACACCATGCCAGAATTTTGGGAAAACATCCTGATTCAAAGCTTGAATTTGTTGTAGATTCTGATGCCAAACGAGCTGAAAAAATAGCAAAGGCAAACAAAGTGAAGTACTTAACGAATTTTAATGAGCTTATTGAAAAGGTTGATGCTGTAGTTATCTCCGTTCCAACGCCATATCACTATCAAGTTGCAAAACCTCTTTTGCAAAACGGTATTCACTGCTTAGTAGAAAAGCCTTTTACTTTAAACGTTGCTGAGGCAGAAGAACTTATAGAAATAGCAAAGTCTAAAAATTTAGTTTTACAAGTTGGTCACGTTGAAAGGTTTAATCCTGCAATCATAGCTGCCGCTCCATTTATCAAAAGCCCCAAGTTTATTGAAGTTAACAGGCTTGGTCCATATGATCCAAGAACTAGCCACATAGGCGTGGTTTTGGATTTGATGATACATGATTTGGATATACTTTTTTATCTTGTAAAAGATAAAGTTGTTTCTTTGGAAGCTCACAGAGCTAAAATTCTTTCAGATACAGAAGATATTGCTAAAGTTAGGCTGAGATATGCTAATGGCTGCGTAGCAGATGTTTCAGCTAGCAGAGTTTCAATGGAAAAGTACAGAAAAATAAGAGTATTCCAACCTGACAGCTATGTTTCAATAGATTACGCTGGCAAGAGTCTTAAAGTTTATGCTAAAAAAGAAGGGAAAGAGAAAATTGCGTCACTTTTTGATATAGACGTAAAAAAACCTAAACTTCCGCCAAATGAGCCTTTATTTTACGAATTAGACAATTTCTTAAGCAATGTATCTGAAGGCAAAAAGCCTGCTGTTTCCGGAGAACAAGGAAGAGACGCTGTAGAGCTTGCCTTAAATATTTTAAAAAATATGCAGTTTTAATCTTTGGGTGCCATTTGCAAAGATTAGGAGCAGTTTTGTTATGTCTATAATAGAAATAAAAAATTTTAATCTATATTATTCTGATTTTCATGCTCTTAAAGATATAAATATAAAAATTGAAGAAAAATGTGTGACTGCCATGATAGGTCCGTCCGGTTGTGGCAAATCTACTCTGTTAAGGTCTATAAACAGAATTAATGATACAATAGATGACGTTCATACTTCAGGAGCAATAAATATTTCCGGACATAACATTTACGATGAAAATACTGACGTAGATGCTTTAAGAAAAAATGTAGGAATGGTTTTTCAAAGACCGAATCCTTTCCCTGTTTCAATTCATGAAAATGTAGCTTTTGGTCTTAAAGTAAACAGAATAGCTTCGGATAAGAACGTTATAAATGAAACGGTAGAAAAAAGTTTAAAAGCCGTTTTATTATGGGATGATATAAAAGACAAGCTTCGTAAGTCAGCATTGTCTTTAACTTTAGAGCAACAGCAGAGACTTTGTATAGCAAGGGTTATAGCCATAGCTCCGTATATTATTCTTCTTGACGAGCCGTGTTCGTCTCTTGATCCTGTTGCCACAAGAAATATTGAAGAACTGATTATTAGGCTCAAAGAAAAATATACGATACTAATAGTAACGCACAATATGCAGCAAGCCGCCAGAGTTTCCCAAGATACGGCTTTTATGCTTATGGGCAAGCTTATAGAATTTGATAAAACTGAAAAAATATTTACTAATCCCTCGGAAAGAGAAACTAATGATTATGTCAGTGGCAGATTTGGTTAAGGAGGTATCGATATGCGGCACTTTGATATTGAAATGAGTGATTTACAAAATCAGCTTCTTGATATGGCGGGACTTGTTCAAAAAATGATACAAGCCGCTACTGAAGAACATGTTTCCAGAGATCCCAATCAAATGGATACGGTTCTTTCTCTTGAGAAAGAAGTCAATATTAAGGAGATAATTATTGATGATAAATGTTTAAAACTTATAGCTTTAAATCAACCTGTCGGAGCTGATTTGAGATTTATAACTTCTGCCATGAGGATTAACAGCGATTTGGAAAGGATGGGGGACGAGTCGTTGAATATAGCAAAGATGTCTTTGGACTTAATAAAATACCCCGAGACCAAACCTCTTGTAAATATCCCAAAGATGATAGAAATTGTTCAAAATATGATTATAGATTGCATAAAAGCCTTTAATACGAGTGATTCTGAACTTGCTATGTCTGTTTTGTCTAAGGATAATGAAGTAGATGTTTTGAGAGACGCCATTATAAGTGAATTGAAAACGGTCTTGATTGCTTCTCCCGACTCGGATACTGTTCAACGCGTGACGGACATGATGTTCATAGCTAAAAGCATAGAAAGGCTTGGCGATCATGCGACCAATATTTGTGAAGATATAATTTTTATGGTTCATGGAAAAGATATTCGTCACCCGAGAGCTTAGCATATGTTTACAAAAATTATTGTATTTGATTTGGGCAACGTTATATTCAAATTTGATTTAATGAAATTTATTAAGATGTATATCCAAAGAATTCCAGATCACAAAATAACTGATTTCAATGAATTGATTCCGACATATTCTGAATTTGCGTATTCTTATGAAAAAGGCAATATTTCTTCTTTTGATTTTTATGATATATTAGCTAAACGAACACAATATTTGGGTACGTATAACGAATTTGTATTTCAGTGGAATAATATTTTTGAACCCATGCCTGAAACAATAGAGTTGATAGCTGTGCTTGCAAGTAAATATAAACTTGCAATACTATCAAATACAAATGAGCTACATTTTGATTATTTGAAAAATCGTTATCCTGAAGTATTTGCTCTTTTTAATGATTTTTTTCTTTCTTATAAAATGCGTTTGAGAAAGCCAGAAGACGAAATTTATCGACAGGTAATACACCGTTATAATGTTTTGCCTTCAGAAATATTTTTTATTGACGATATGGAAGAAAATATTAAAGCTGCTAAAAAAAATGGAATCAATGCTTGGCTGTTTACCAAAACTTATGAACTCACAAAAAAACTTAAAGAAGAAAAGGTTTTGATATGAAAGATTTTGGCGTGAGTTTAAAAAAACAAGCAGAACTAGATAAAATTTTCAAACGTTACGAGATAAAAGAGTCAGACATTGAAGAAAAATTTGTGCGTTCGTCTGGCAAAGGCGGACAGAACGTCAATAAAGTGTCTTCAGCTGTTTACTTGAAACATTTTCCTACCGACACAGAAGTAAAATACCACCGTGAGAGAACACAAGGATTGAACAGATTTTTAGCAAGGCGGTTACTTGCCAAAAAGATAGAAGAAAATCTTCTTGGCGAACTGTCAAAAAAGCGTCAAATGATAAAAAAAATACGCAATCAAAAAAAGAAACGCTCAAAAAAAGCAAAAGAAAAAATTCTTAGGAATAAAAAAATAACGTCTTATAAAAAAGAAATGCGGGAAAAGGTAAGCTATTGATGCTTGAGAAAAAGTCAAAACCTCACTATCTCGGGCATAGAAGCAGGCTCAGGAATAGATTTTTGGAAACTGGTTTTAAAGGTCTTGCCGATTATGAAATTTTGGAGCTTGCTCTTACGTATGTAATCCCTAGGAAAGACGTAAAACCTCAATCTAAGTCGCTGATACAAGAATTTGGCAGTCTAAAGCAAGTTTTTGATGCTGATATAAAAGATTTAAAAAAGATAAAAAATTTGTCAGCTTATTCTGCAGGATTTCTGATGTTCTTAAGAAAATTTTCTTCTTTATATCTTTCGCTCAGAATAAAACAACAAGAAAAAATAAATTCTTCTCTTATGGCAAAAGATTTTTTAATTTCGTCTTTAAGCGGAGAAAAAATAGAAAAAGTTTATATTTTAACGCTAGATTCTGGAAACAGAATAACATCTTATAAAGAACTTGAAAGCGGCACAGTAAATAAATCTTTCCTCATGCCAAGAAAAATAGCAGAAACAGCTTTAAATAATAAAGCAGCCTCTATAATAATAGCTCATAATCACCCTGGCGGAACATTAAAGCCTTCTCAAAGCGATATTGCTGCGACTATTTCGGTAAGAAAAGCTTTAGAATCAATAGAAGTCTTTCTTTTAGACCATATAATAGTTTCAAACAACGATTATTTTAGTTTTAAAGAACACAGTTTGATATAGAAATTAAAATTTGTTTAAATAAGCATTGTAATCGCTCATTTTCTATCTTGGTGGATCGTATTTTATACGACAAAAGGAGAGTGAAATGATCAAACATGTTAATGGGAAAAATGACAAAAAGTCAGTGTTTCTCTACACTTTAAGTACTTGTGTATGGTGTAAAAAAACAAAACAGCTTTTGATTGACATGGGAATTAAGTACGATTACATTGATGTTGATTTGCTTGTCGGTGCTGAGCAAGATAAGGTTATGAAAGAGTTGTCTAATGTAAATCCGCAGGGCGGTTTTCCTACAATACTAATCAATAAAGTAAAAACAATTGTTGGTTTCCAGCCTGATGCGATAAGAGAAGATCTTTTATGAGCGGATGGATAAATACCACGGAAGAATTAATGGATTATCTCAGAAAAAACGCACAAGAGAAAGGATATTATTTTAACAAAGATTCTTCTTTTGTAAACGAACTGTTAAAGAGCTTGCTTATTAATTTAAAACGCTATGGATATGCTTCATGTCCATGTAGGCTTTCAACTGGTAATTATGATTTGGATTCAGATTTAATTTGTCCTTGTGTCTATATGGAAGACGATGTAAAAAAATATGGATCATGCTTTTGCGCTTTGTATGTTTCAAAAGATATTTTTGAAAGTGTAAAACTACCGGCGTCAATTCCTGAAAGCAGACCAAAAGACAAACTATTCGGCATAGATTATAATAACATAAGCGCAAAAAGAACATCTGAAAAAAAGTGGAAATGTGAGATATGCGGATATGAGCATTTAGGAAACGAGACTCCAAAGAGTTGCCCTAAATGCGGTGCTCCAAAAGAAATGTTTAAAGAAATAAAGTAGAGGAAAAATTATATTTATCATATTCAAGGTTTATTTCAAAACCTGCTTTTTCTTGATTGAAAGCAGGTTTTTGTAAGCTAATCGGTCATATTATTATATTGTAAATATAGGGAACGGAAAAGATAAAACAACGGCAACTATTGGGCAAATAATTCGCTCAGTTAGGGTAGAGTTTTAAAGTTTGCTTAATACAATTGCAAAAAAACACCCTTATCTATTTAAAAGCGTAAACGTCAAAGATGCAAAACTAGATTGTTGTTTAGCTATGGATAAAGTAAAATTATTGTCTCTTAGTCCTAAAAAATACGATTTAATAGTTTTGGAAGAATTTAATATCGCTTTACGCGGTTTATTGATTTAGTTATATAGCCAATTATAAGGATTTGCAATGAAGAATTTTGAACAGTTTATCGGATCTTTTTCTTTTGACGGACGGCTTGCAGAAATTGACATAATAGTCTCTATAGCTCATGTCAAAATGCTTGTAAAGACAAGGATTATAAATTCTTACGAAGGTAAAAAGATTGTCGCAGGGCTTGCGTCTATATTGAAAGATTTAAAAAAAGGTTGGAAAATTCCAAAAGAAGAAGACATACATTTTGCGGTTGAAAAGGAACTTATACGCAGAATAGGTGCTGTTGGTGGCAAAATGCATACTGCTAGAAGCAGAAACGATCAAGTTGCTACAGATTTAAGGCTTTATATTAAAGACGCAGCAAAAACAATTGAGAATTTGTTGAAAGATTTCCAAAAAATACTTGTAAAGAAAGCAAATGATAACATAGATGTTATTATGCCGGGATTTACGCATTTGCAACCTGCTCAACCTATTTTAGCTGCTCATTATCTCCTTGCTTATGTGCATATGTTTCAAAGAGACAAAGAAAGATTGGAAGATTGTTATAAGAGGGTTGATTTTTTGCCTTTGGGAAGCGCTGCTTTGGCTGGAACATCTTTTAAAATTGACAGGCTCTATACGGCAAAATTTTTAGGATTTAAAAATATAAGTGAAAACTCTTTGGACGGCGTTAGCGACAGAGATTTTGCGATAGAATTTGTTTTCTGTATGTCTGTTATATCTTTGCATTTGACAAGATTTTGTGAAGAGATAATCTTATGGATGAATCCAGAGTTTGGTTATATAAGCATAAATGATAAATTTACTTCAGGTTCTTCTATTATGCCGCAAAAAAGGAATCCAGATTGCGCTGAAGTGATAAGAGGAAAATCTGGAAGAATTTTTGGAGATTTAACAGCTCTTTTTACTATTGTAAAATCTTTGCCTTTGGCTTATAATAGAGATTTGCAGGAAGACAAACCTCCTGTTTTTGATGCTTTTGACAATATAAAAATGTGTCTTGAAGTAATGAACGATATGATTGCAAGTTTAAAATTTGTTAAAGAAAATACTTTAAAAGGCACTGAAAAAGGCTTCATAGCAGCTACTGAAATAGCTGATTATCTTGCAAGAAATAACGTGCCTTTCAGAACAGCTCACAGTATAGTTAGAGATATTGTTTTGTATTGTAAAAGACATTCTAAAAATTTGAGTGGGCTTTCCATTTGTGAATTCAAGAAATTTTCGCCAATATTTAAAAAAGATATTTTTAAATATTTAAACGCTAAACATATTGTTGACATGAAAATTTCCTACGGTTCCACTTCAAAAAAATCTATTGTCAAGCAAATAGAAAATATTAAACGGAAATTAAAATGAAAAAGAATGTCTGTATTTTTACTTTAATGGCTTGTATTTGTTTTTTTTCGTCATTAGTTCAATCTCAAATAGTTGAGGATGTTTTGACGGAAGCTGTAAGTATACAAAGAGCTTTGTCGTCTAATATTGAAATATTGGAAGCTGCTCAAGAGGTTGACTTTGCCAGTCAAAAAATTGTCGAATCTAAAGTTTTATATTTTCCTAATGTTGATGTTAACTTCAATTGTTCCCATTTTAATAATAGAATTAGGACACTTGTTTCAGACTCCATATCGCAAACTCCTATCCTTTTACCTGAAGGAAATCAAGATCTACGTTATTCTGTAAGGATTTCAGGTTGGCAAAATATTTACACTGGCGGGAGAATAAAAACTGCGAACAAACTTACAAAAATAAATAAAGAAAAAACGGAGAATGAAAGAGACATTATTAGAAATAAAATAATAAACGATGTCAAATTAATTTTTAACGAATGTTTGTATTATAAAGAATTATTGGAAATAGATATTGCAAAGCTGAGATTAGTTGAGCTTGGGAGGATGCAGCTTTCTTCAGAAAATATCAAAAAATTGAGAAAAAAGTACATACAAGAACAATTATCTTTTGAGAAAGAAGTTTTAAATTTACTTGCTGTTATGGGTAAAGATATTAATTCTATCGTTACAATCTCAGGCAAAGCCATTCCAAAAATCAAACAATTAGATTTTGACAAATGTTTATTCCTAGCATATCAGTTTAAACCAGAGCTAAAATCATCACAGACTCAAGAAAAATTAGATTCTTTGTCACTTAATTTGCTTTCTCTCCAGAAATTTCCGAAGATAACGTTAGGCGCTGCTCAAGAATATGTGGGAGCAAGACTTTTTAAAGATGATATGAATTGGTATATTTCTTTAAATGCAAATTTTCCTATTTTTGAAAGCGGATCTTTATTTACAAAAATTAAACAAGGCAGAATAAAAATAAGGCAGTCTGTTTTGGCGAGAGCAAAAGCTGAAAGAGAAGTAAGATTAAGCATTAGCAAGTCCTTTTTGGAATACAACTTTTGGAGAAAACGCGCAATAGACGCTAAATTATTGGAAAAAAAGCATTATGATGAAGACGATATTGAATTGATAAGAAATTTAAATAGGAGTTATTGCAATCTTGAGCTTGCCGTAGGAGTTAATCTTGATTCCTATTAAAAGTTCTATTTTTATAATTTTTGTTGTATTGTTTTCAGTTTATCCCTCGTTTGCCGAAGTACAGGGCTTTAACGAGGAAAATTTTTTTATAGATGTTTTGTGGCGGAAAGCTATGTCTGTTGAAGAAAAGCAGTTGCCAAAAATTGCTTTGGTTTTAGGAGGAGGAGGAGCAAGAGGATTTACGCATATAGGTGTTTTGAAGGTGTTTCAGGAAGAACGAGTTCCTGTAAATTTGGTTGTAGGCACAAGCGTTGGATCTATAGCAGGAGCTTTATACTGTGCGGGTGCGTCTCTTGAAAATCTCCAAAATACTATAAAAGATTTTGACAAGCGAGACATTTCAAATTTTAGTTCTATATCTCTTTTAGAAATGCTTTTGGCTGATCGCCTTCTTTCAAATAAAAAGCTTGAAAATTTTATAAATGCAAGAATAGGAGAGGTAACCTTTAATCAATTACAAATTCCTTTAGTGTGCATTGCTACTGATTTAATTACTGGAGAGAGAATATTGCTTAGGGAAGGAAGCGTAGCTTTTGCGGCAAGAGCCAGCTCTACAGTGCCAGGTGTTTTTCAACCAGTTGAATACAATCAGCGCTATTTAATTGACGGCGGTTTATCTGAAAATATACCTGTCAGCGTAGCTAAAATTTTTAAAGCGGATGTTATTATAGCTATTCCTTTGTCTGCAGATATCACAAAAAACAGTGTAAATAATATATTTTTAACTCTTATGCAAGCTATATACATACAAGGGCAATCCTTAGACCAATATAACTTGTCAATGGCGGATGTTATAATATGTCCTGATGTTGGGGATTTAAATGCAGCAAACTTTGCCGGAGCTTACAA
Source organism: Candidatus Endomicrobiellum meruensis (assembly GCA_031282625.1). Classification (GTDB taxonomy): domain Bacteria; phylum Elusimicrobiota; class Endomicrobiia; order Endomicrobiales; family Endomicrobiaceae; genus Endomicrobiellum; species Endomicrobiellum meruensis. The sequence goes on from JAITDI010000011.1 coordinate 45,379, forward strand.
AAGTATAGATAAAGGTTATATAGCGGCAAAAAAATCTATCAAAGAAGTAAAAATAGCCATTATAAATAAAATACCAGAGAGAGTTTTAATTGAATAGTCTAAATTTTTGCACTATATTATTGACAATATTTATTTTCGCCGACACTTCTTTTGGGTTAAAAGCTAATTTAGAAGAACATCAAAAAAAATCTTCGTATTCAAAGACGCTGTCTAAATCTTTAATTGGGATCAATATAGTTAAAAATAAAAAAGAAAGTCTAAAAGAACTTGATCTTTTAGCAAAAAGCTTTATAGATGAAGGTTCTTATAATAGAGCATTAGACATTTACGATAAAATTTTAGATCAGAAACCTCCAAGAAAGAAAATTTTTGAATACTATGTAATAATTGGCGATTTATATAATTTAAAAAAAGATTATAATTTAAGTTTGGAGTACTATAAAAAAGCCCTATATATTCGCAAAAATAATGCGGAAGTTATGGTTAAAATCGGAAAAATTTTTTTTGAAGGAAATCTTTTTGAACTTGCGGAAAAAATGTTTTTAGATGCTTTAAAAATAGATAAGAAATCAATCAAAGCTAACAGAGGTTTGGGAGATCTGTTTTATAAACAAGGACTTTATGCAAAGGCTATAAATTATTATATCAAAATTCCCAAAGAATTTTATGAAAGAGAGATTATAAGAAATATGGCGGATTCTTATAAAAACCTTAACAAAATAAATGAAGCTATTGATATTTTAGAACCCTTTTTGGAAAAACACATAGATTATGAACTAATGTTTGATATGGGATTAATTTACATGAATATGAACAATTATGAAAAAGCTAAAGAATGGCTTTTAAAGTCTTTGGAAGTTAAGGCAGATAATTTTAAGAATTGCATTTATCTTGCTTCGCTTTACGACTTAACTGGGGAACATAAAAAAGCTATTGAGCTATTTAATAAGGCTTATGACTTAGACTCTTCTTATGCATCGGTTGATTTTATGAGAGCTAGTTTGGCATATAAAGCAGGAAGAATCAAAGAGGCTAAGATTTATGCAAACGAATCTTACAAAAAAGCTAAGTCTATTTTTGTAAAAGATCAAGTAACAAAACTTATAAAATTTTTAGATAGAAAATAAAAAACAGAGAACAAGCAACAAATACTTATATTATCCAATCCTCTATCTTTATTTTATATAGCTTTCTTGACTTTATTTGATTTAATGCAAGAAGTACAAACATATTCACGAGTTTTTTTGCCGGCAACTATGATATTCAAACTTTGAAGATTGGGTCTGAAAAGCCTTTTAGAAGCCTTATTTGAATGGCTTATAGTATTTCCGGAAGTTGACCCTTTACCGCAAACTATGCATTTGTAAGACATTTTTTTAACACTCCCAATAAATCTTTATGTAATGAAGTATATCTTATTTCACAGGGGTTAGTCAAATTGGTGTAAGTGTTCATAACATATTAGACTTTTGAAGCATTAAGCGACTGATTTAAGAATTTGCCTTGTAAAATCAAAAGGCGTTAGCCAATTTAAACCCTGATGAACTTTTTGCCTATTATACCAAAACAACTAATCCTCTAAGTCTTATTTTACATTTTAAATATCTGTTAAGTCGTACTGATACGTGTCAAAGAATTGTTCTCTTAATGTTGTGTTGAAACGTTCTATATAAGCGTTGCTCTTTGGGTTTCGCGGATAATTCCAATAATGCCTTTGAACTTTTACAGTATAGATAGTTTTGTGTATAATAAAAACATGAATATAGCATATGTTATCACAGGTCTAGGAATAGGGGGGGCGGAAAAGGTTACTGTTAATATTGCTAATCGCATATCGCGGTTAGGCAATAATGTAATAATAATTTATCTTGTTGGAGAAAATTTAAATCAGCAAAATATTGATACATCAATTAAGACTTACGGGATTAATATGAAGAAAAATCCTGTGAGTTTTTTTATTTGCTTGCTTAAAGTCCGAAAAATCTTAAAGAATTTTAAACCCTACATAGTCCACGGACAGATGTTTCATGCAAATATATTCATTCGTATTTTACGCCTATTTGCTAAAATCCCCAAACTTATATCAACGGAGCATAGTAGTTATATTGGCGGAGATCTTAGAATGTTTTTATACCGCACAACGGATTTTTTATCTGACTTAAACACAAATGTCTCACAAGAAGCTACTGATTATTTCGTCAAAAAAAAGGCTTTTAGTGTTAAGAAAAGTCGAACGGTTTATAATGGCATAGATTTGAAAAAATTCAAGTTTGACCCGCAAGTAAGAAAAGAAATAAGACAACAATACAAAATAGACGATGATGAGTTTGTGTTCCTAAATGTAGGCAGACTAGCGCCTGCAAAAGACCAAAAAACGTTAATAGAAGCCTTTGCAATGCTTAATTTGTCATTATGTGCGAAAGGGACAAAGTCCCAAAGTGCAGAATTATGGAATCAGTTTTATTGCGTACGTAGCCGCAGTGCGCAGGATGATAAAAGAACTCCTAAACTTATGCTTGTCGGAGATGGCGAACTGCGTTCCGATTTAGAAGATTTAACAAAAGCAAAAAATATTTCGGATAAAGTTATTTTTGCAGGCAAACAAGATAATACTGAAAAGTATTACAGTGCAGCGGATTGTTTCGTTTTAAGCTCTGCTTGGGAAGGATTTGGGATTGTGGTAGTAGAAGCGATGGCTTGCAAATTGCCTGTTGTAGCTACTGATGCAGGTGGAGTCAGAGAAGTATTAGATGATGATAGCTTTATAATTCCTGTTAAGTACAGTCAAAGATTAAAAAATAAAATGCTATACGTAATGGAACTTAATAAAGAACAAAGAGACCACCTAGACAAAAAAAATATAAAAACCGTTCAACGTTATGATATAAATATTATTTCAAATAATTGGTTAAAAATTTATCAACCGCATTAAAAACTATTTGAGGTGTTATAAGATTTATTTTGTCTGCCTCTATGATTTTTAATCTATGAGACACAGGAGCTATAAAATCAGAATTTGGTTTTAAAACTATTATATTTGTTTTTGTATTTGCTGCCAAATGTGTTGTTCCTGTATCAACAGATATAAGTAAGTCAATATTATTTAAAAATGCCATCAATTGTACTAAAGTTGTTTTGGAACACAAATTTTCAATTCTTTCCTGTTTAGCAAGTTCTTGAGCATACTCGATGTTATCTTTTGACCCAACTATATAAAAATCTGTATTATAAAATTTTGATTTAATTAATTTAATCGTTTGCACAAAATTATCGCGACTCCATTCTGAATCAATACCGTATTGCGAGCTTTTGCCTCTTTTTTCTTCAGCGCCTTTTAAACATAATGCTATGTTTATATTATTTTTATATTTTATCAACTTCTGCATTTCTTGTTCGTATTTTAAATAATCTGTTAATACAGGCAATGCATTGTTATAAATTCTAAAATGAGCTTTTACTATTGTCTGTGAACGGTTTATCGGATGCAAAGAGCCGTCGTAATACTTTTTTAAATCTTCTTTTACATTAACTCCAGTTAAATTTTTATCAATACCGGCAATGTTTTTGATAAAAAGCGCTTTTGCAAACATTATTGAAAGTCGAGAAGAATCAAGTATCAAGCATAAATCATAATGATTAAAAAAAAGTTTAGGATAGTTTAAAATAAACCAAAAAATTCTTTTTAATTGAATTTTAAAATTGTATTCTGGATACGGACAATAAACCATTTTGTCTATAATAGGGTTATTTTCGCAAAGAGTTTTGACCGTCTTTGGTGCTACAACGGTTATTTCAAAATCAGGAAAAGTTTTTTTTAAAATAGCGATAGACGAGGTGGTCAACACAAAATCGCCAATATGCAAAACATTAAAACTTATGATTTTCATTTTTTTGCAATGCATTTTATTTCCCATGTTAAAATTACAGGGCTTGGTTTGTGATAGATATTTGCAAAGATTTTATTTCTTATTTTAAGATAGAATTCATATGCTTTAAAAAATAAAAATCTAACAGGCTTTAAAAATTTGTTTAAATTAAGAAAGTCATAAATATCAAGGAATTTTATATTTCTAAAACCAGCCATATACAAAACATAATATAAACTACCCGAAGTAAAAATTGTTTCGTGCGTCCAATCTTCGTAGTGCCAATATGAACCAGTTAAACTTTGAGCATTTGGAGTAGCGATAAAAAATTTGCCGTTGTCATTCAGTTTGTTTTCATATATTAGTTTTAAGATAGGGATAATTTCTTCTTTTTTTAAGTGTTCTATTAAATGCGACATGATAATAAAATCAAATTTTTCATTCTTGTCATTTTGCAAATATTGCTTTAAATCTTTTATCAGTTTTATATCAAATCCTTTTGCAATAGCATTTTTTACTGCATTCTCGTCAATGTCAACACCAAAGACATTTTGGTATCCTAAATTTTTAAATGCTTTTAAGAAATGCGCAGGACCAAAACCTATGTCAAGAATTTTAATGTCTTTAACACAAGATATTTCTTGTAATATATATTGCGGAATTTTAAAACTTTGATAAAAATTATCCTCAAAACTAACACGGCGAGCGTTAAAATAAGAATTCATTTTCTCTCCAATAATTTTAGGCTTGCATTAACGATATCTAAATTAGGTATATCAATGAGACATTTATAATTAACAGGATTTGTGCAAACGAAAGGTTTGTTATTTACGCTAAATTTAGAACAACAGGGACAACATTGAGAGTATGCGCATAAAGCTATAGCTTTGTTCGTTAAAGGGAAAGCATGTTCCGGAAACGCTGCGCCAAATAACGCTACAATTTTTGTCTGTGCATTAGCTGCCATATGCATTATACCTCCATCAACAGTTAAGAGCAGATTTATGTTTGTAAGTATTGCTTTTATTTCAAGTAAACTTGTTTTCCCGCATAGATTTTTTATATTAATTTGAGAAACAGCTTTTATAATTTTTTCTGCATCTGTAAATGAATCTTGTGTTCCTAATAAATAAAAAGAAGCATTAATATAATGGTTCAAAAGTTTTATAACTTCAATTATTTTATTATTTGGAAGGAAATTTTTTTGCCCTCCCCTGAAAGATATGCCAATTTTGATTCGTTGTTGTTTAGTTTCTTTTATAAATTTTTCTAAATTGATTTTAGAAGAAGGTAAAACTGTTTTGTTAGTCATATTACAAGTGTTTAGAATTGTTTTTACGATAGTTTGGTACCGTTGAGAAATATTTAATTTATCGGAATTTCTAGGCAAATCAATAGGCAAATTAATTTTATTGGATAATTTAATTTCTACACCATTACCATGTCTATCAAATTTCGGGCATACTATATTTTTTATTGCTAAAATCTTTGCCAAAAAAATAAAAAAAGCGGTACTATTATCCAAAAATATACAAATATCATATTTTATTTTCAACAACGAAAAAAAGTTTTTTGTTAACCATAATAATTGCCATATACGAAACAGAGTTTTATTATTAAAATCTTTAAGTGGTCTATAGGAAATATACTTATTTATTACCGGATTGTTATTGGCGTACTGTTTGTATGTGCCATATGTGATAACAGCTATGAAAGAATCAGGTTGTTCTTTTTTTATAAGCGACATAGCTGAAGTAGCATTAATAAAGTCGCCTAATCCTGCCAGAGAAATAATTAAAAAATTTTTATAATGCATATTCTTAAAAACGCTCTACAATTTCTTCTACAGATATAAATTTTTTAATAAACATTCTATAAAAAAATCTAATTGATAACATCATTGGATATGAAGTTATAAGTAATGGGATAATTCTAAACCAAAATGACGAATAAGAACGATAATATTTATAGGTAAGATTTAAAACTTTCCATCTATAATCAAAATCTGCTTGGTTATTATTTACTGAATGCAATATATTCATAAAAATGTGCCGATTGATGACATGAGAATTAAGTACTTTGAGTTCTTTGGAATTTTTTCCAAAAACGTCAGCTGTAATATCGTTATAACCTATAATATCATATGAAATTCTCTTTATAATTCCTTCTAATAAAAAAGAATCGTTGCCTCCTCTACATCCTATAAGCGCGTCGGATACCCATTCTGTCCGCCCACTGTAATTTTTCAATATTGAAAAAAGTATGTAAATATGGGAATATGCGCTTCCTATGAATTTCTTTTCAACGGCGTACTTATCCCACAAATGTTTCTTAAAAGCAAGAGCGCTTAAGTATCCGAACATTGTTCCCATATTTTTTATGCAATCGTAAGTATTGTTAAATATCATATTAGTTTTATATTTATACATAGCGTGTCTGGGAATTTTTTTATTTTGAAGATTTATATCATATCTATTATTATTTATGCAAAATATGTTTATTTGAGGGTTTTGGTCTATTTCTTTCAATATAATTTTTAGAGCGTTAGGTTCTAAGATATCGTCGCTACCTAAAAACCAACAATATTTTCCATGTGCTATTTCTACTACTTTCAAATAATTCAAATCTGCGCCCATGTTTTTATCCCAACGAAAATATGTAATGTGCGGAGTAAATTCCTTATAACTTTCTACAAGTTTTCTCGTATTATCTGATGACGCATTGTCACTAACGCATATTTCAACTCTATCTTTTATTGTATCATCAAGTTGATTGACAATGCTGTTAAAAGCCTCTTTTAAGTATTTTTCGCGATTATATGTAGGTATGCATATTGAAAGTTTATTTTGCATTTTGTTGTCCTTTTTCTTTAATAAATTTATATGTTTTATACGGCAGTATCCAACACGAGGTTAATAAAAAAGAAATTATAAGCCCTAAAAGTATTCCGTTTATGCCATATTTTATTGATAAAAAATATTGGATTGTAACGTTTATGAACGCTTGAACTGGTACGTAAATCCAAAAAATTTTTAAAACATTTGCACTTTGTAAAAAGGTGGCAAACGTATCGCTCCAAACTCTTGAAATATAGAGTGTCGCAAACAATATAAAAATCATCACTGTAGGTTGTATATTAGCGTTAGGTGCGACTATTCCGATAATATCATCTGAAAAAGCATAAAAAAGAAAAGTCCCAGAAACTATTATTATAAAACCGAAAGAAATATATTTTAATATCATGTTTTTTATAACGGAAAATTGCGATTTGATATTTAATTCACTGAAAACAGGACAAGCCGCCACAAGTACCGCGGAATGAATAAAGAGAAACAATGTAAAGAATTTATTTAAGATGTTGTATTCAGTTATTCCGGTCGCATCAGAAGTTTGGGACATTACTATGTAGTCAATTCCCATAGTTAATGTCGCCATAATTGCAAAACCGCTAAATTTAAAAGCTCTTGTCATCAATTCTTTAATTACTGAAAAATCAAAATTAAAAATATTTTTGACTTCAGATTTGAAAATTTTTACAAATGGAATTGTGGCAGTTGCAAGTTGCGGAATAGTAAAAATTAATAAAGCTGTTAGAATACTTTCTCTGATAGAAAAATATCTGTTGCAAAGAACTACTAAAAACATTGAAACAATCATAGCTATTGCAGGTAATACATTTGATATATACCCTTTTTGCAATGCGTAATATACGCGATAAACTATACTTAAAAGAGCAGATAACATAAGTATGACGCCTATGATGCATATTATATTTATTGTTTGAATTTCGTTAATATAAAAATATTTATTTAATAATATTTTTTGTATAAAAATTGAAATAAAGAACAATAGAATTATAAAAACTATACATAAAGCTATTGTAACTTGTAAAACCGCTCTTAAATATTTCGAATAGTTCTCATTTTTTGCTCTGCATTCAGAAATAAAATTTTGAAGTGCTGACCCTATTCCTAAATCGCATAAAGAAAACCAGCCAACTAAAGAATAAACAATCACATATACCGCGTATCTTTCTTCGCCAAGATACAGTAAAAGAGTTCGAACGCTTATTATGCTAATAAGCGCAGTAATAATTCTTGCTATCCACGCACTTACTGCAACCAGCAAGTGTCTTGGCAGATGTTTAAAACGTATTAAAATATGCTCAATTTTTTGCATTATAATATGTTGTTTTTGTCCATTTAAGCATTTTTTTTATGCCTTCTTTGTAATTTAATTGCGGTTTCCATCCTATAAGCTTTTGAGCTTTTGCGATATCCGCTATAAAAACTTTCTGGTCACTTTCCCTTGCTGGAAGCTTTGTAAATTTCAATTTGATATTCAATATTTCTTCAAAATATGCAAATAGTTCTAATAAAGATAGGCTATTTTCAAAACCTCCGCCTATATTAAAGGCATTCCCTTTTATAGCATCAATATTTTTTACGCAGGAAAAATATAAATTTATCATATCATCCGAATGCAAAACATCTCTCACTTGTTTGCCGGTTCCTGAAATAGTAAAAGGTTTTTTTATAATATCTAATTTTGTTTCAATAGCTTTTTGGCAAAACCAGCCTATCCATCCTTGGTCATAAGTTGCAAATTGTCTGCCGCCGTACATTGAGCTATGGCGGAAAACTACCGTTTTTAATCCGAACATTCTCGCATAATCAATCATATATTGGTCTGCGCTTCCTTTTGAGCAGCCGTATGGGGACTGAAAATCAAGGTTTACTCCTTCATCAAAACCTTGCGATTTTTCATTGCAAATATAGCGGGTTTGAGTTTCTTTGTATGTGTATTGTTCTAAATCTCCATAAACTTTATTTGTAGATGAATAAATTATCGTAGTTTTCGGAGAAAATTTGTGGACTGATTCTAAAATATTAAAACTTCCGAGAGCGTTCGTTTCAAAATCTAATCTAGGGTTTGCTATTGAAGTTGTCATTGCAACTTGTCCGGCAAGATGGAAAATTGAATCTGGTTTAAAATCTTTTATAATTTTTGAAACAGCATCGAAATTTTTTGTATCTTCTTTTATGAAAATAAACTTTCCTTGTTTTTTTAGCCAGCTTAAATTTTCATTGGAGCCTATTTTGTATAAGGCGTCTAAAATAACAAGCTCGCTCTTTTGTTTTAAGGCTTTAGCTGCCAAATTGCTGCCTAAAAAACCGCAGCCACCGGTTATTAAAAGTTTCATTTAATATTCCTCTTGCAGCAATTTTTCTATCGCGCTTGAAAAATTATAGTGTGCTGTCCAACCTAATTTTTTTAGTGGCGACACATCTATTATAATTTTCATTATTTCGTTTTCTCTATAATCTATAGTTCCAAAAAGCAATTTAGTTTTATTTAAAGGATACTTTTGTTTGTATTGCCTATCAACTTCTAAAACGAAATTTTTAAGAGGTATAGGATTGCCTGTTCCTACGTCAAACTCAGTCCATTTTTCAAGTTTATCCACATTGTTTAGAACGGTATTATATGCTTGCACTACGTCGTCAACATATATAAAATCGCGTTCTTGCTCGCCTTTTGTTAATTTTATTTCACTTACATTTTGTTTTAATTGCGAAAGCAACCAAGGAATAAATTTTACATTATCACCTGTGCCGAACAAGTGTTCAAGACGCATATTTACTATTTTTATTTTTGAAGCGCTAGCTAATTTTTTTAGCCACTCCACAGTTTGTTTTTTTGACAAAGTGTATAAATCAAGATATTTATTTAATATCGTGTCGGTGTTAAAAAATGTATCGGTGTTAAAATTTATAGCACATTCTAACAGTTTAAGAGTAAAAATTATGTTTGTGTCCACAATTAAACTAAACGGTTCGTTATTTCTGCCATAGCACGTAGCCGTATGTATAACGACGTCTATATGTTGTTCTTTAAAAACGTTTTCTATTTGGCAACAATCTATATCGTAAAATTTAAGTTTGCTTGCAATATCGGTTATTCTTGAAATGTTTGAAAAACTTCTCTTTAAAACAACTACTGAATGCCCTTTGTCTAAAAGAAATTTTGCCAAATTGCTGCCTAAAAAACCGGTTGCACCTGTAAGAAGAAGTTTCATTATATTATCCTTGAAGAAAAGTTACAAAAAACCATAGTCTTGCTAGCCAATACAGAACTTGCCACAACCTAATGGCGTGGAAAGTGTTTAAAAAGTTTCTGAGGTTGAGAAGGTGCAGTATCTCATAATATAATATATTGGACTTTTAGCATTTAAAAGATCAAAGGAATAATAAGGCATCGCTTGATAGTTTAAGTCTGTGATGTCTTTACATTTGTATATTATATAAAAAAAGCCATTTCAATTAATATTTGTTATAATTATAATATATCAAAGGAATAAAGTTTAATGAAAAGAATTGTGCTTAAAGCGGGTGACGGTAAGAGAATCAAGAATGGTCATAAATGGGTTTTTTCAAATGAGGTTAAACAAGCACAAATTTAAACATTACGTGAAAATAAATGAGTCTGCGATGAAACTTTTAAATAATGGCGGGATTTTGACGACATCTTCGTGTTCTCATCATTTAGGCTTTAAAGAATTTAAAGATGCTATACATCAAGCAGCGGCAAAAGCTAAGAAAACAGCTTTAATTTTGGAATATGGTTTTCAATCAAAAGATCATCCTATATTGGTATCAATGCCAGAGACTGAGTATCTAAACTTTGCAGTAGTTTTATTGAATAAATATACTTAAAAATTAAAATATTTTATTTGAGTTGTATAATAAAGGTTGCAACATTATATGCAGAAGTTTATGTATTTAGCAAGAAGGGGAGATTTTAGGGAAAGGGAGAAAAAGGTTTTAAAAAAGAATAATGAAAAAGAAAAGATGTCTCCAAATATAAGAAGAAAAAAAAGGGAGAAATAAGGAGAATCAGTCAACTGCTACGGGCTTACGCCCGTTAGCTTGAAATTAGAATGCAAGCTCCGCTTGTCCCAAGTCTTCTTTTTCCTGATATTTTACATATCGCTTTATCTCTTCTTCGTCTAAACCC
>JAITDI010000020.1 GCA_031282625.1 Candidatus Endomicrobiellum meruensis
GCACGATATATGTTCACCGTTGTCAGCGTTAGAAATGGTGAAGTATATGTCGTTAGATAAACTAGAAGAACAAGAAAAGAAAATGTTTGAATTGTCAATAAGAAGGATAAAAGATATAACGAGTAAATTAATAGAAAGGTATAGGGGAAAGGGAGTAGTGAGTAAAGAAGAGAAAAAAGAAGAAGGATATATAATGCCAAGCAGTGTAAAAGAAATAATAGAAAGCATGAGATATAGGTATCAAGAAAGAGAAATAAGATTTGAATTTAAAGAAGAAGAGAGAGAGAAGTTTGTGTTTATAAGAGGAGAATGGAGTGAGTTTAGTAGAATGATAACGAATGTGATAAAGAATGGAGTAGAAGCGCTAGAAGGAGGAGGAGAGATAGAAGTAAGGGAGGTAGTAAAAGGGGAAGAAGTAGAGATAAGGGTGAAGGATAATGGGAAGGGAATGAGCAAGGAAATGGTAGAGAAGATAGAAAGAGGGGAGGAAGTAGGGACGACAAAGAAAGAAGGGCATGGAATAGGTATGGGGCAGATAAAGGGAACGATAAAAGGAATGAAAGGGAAGATAGAGATAGAGTCAAGAGAAGGGGAAGGTACAGAGTTTATACTAAGATTTCCAAAAGTAGAGAGACCAAGATGGTTTGAAGACAAGATAGAGATAAAGAAGGGAGAAGAGGTAGTAATATTAGATGATGAATTGTTAGTGCATGAAGTATGGAGAGAGAAGTTGAAGGGATATGAGAAAGAAATAAGAATAAAATACTTTACGGAAGGTATAGAAGCGTTGAAATATCTAAATACGGTAGAGAAAAAGGAAAAGGTATTTTTAATAACAGACTATGAATTGAGGAAGCAAGAGATAACAGGGATAAATGTAATAGAGAAGAGTGGGATGAAAGAGAGGCATATAATGGTGACGAATGCATATTTAGCAGACATAAAAGACTTTAACGAAAAGAGCGAATATATAAAAATATTCCCTAAAATGTATATTGATTATATTAGGGTGATATTAGATAGAGACTAGTTTAATTATTGGAGAAAAAATGATAACGAAAGATCTAATTTTAAGGATTTTTTCTGCAGCAAATATTTTAAGATGGAACGATCATATTCGTCCGTCGGATTTTTTTGAATTAGATAAACAGTCTCATAAGATGATAATTGCTTATATAATTGCCAAGTTTGAAGAAGAAAATGGGAAATCCGTTGACTGGATAAAGCTTATTGAAGGAGGCATTTTTGAGTTTTTTCAGAGAATAATGCTTACAGATTTAAAGCCCGAAGTGTTCCGTGAGATAATGTCAAAAAAGGAAAAAGAATTAAACAAATGGGTGCTTGAAAATTTTAAGACAGATTTAGACGCTTTAGGTGGAAATTTTGCTAAAAGATGTTTGCAACATTTTTCAGATACTAATTACGCTACTCATGAAAAAAGAATATTGAGTGCAGCTCATTGCATGTCAACTAAATGGGAATTTAGTATAGTTTACCAATGGAACTCTATGCTTTATGGAATAGAGAAGACAAAAAATGAAATAGACGAGAGCCTTGCATCTTTTGACGATTTATTCGGCGTAACGCAATTAATGTTTAATAAAAAATATTACGGTTTTTTAGATTTGTGCGGACAGCTGAGATTTCAACAAAGATGGGCGCAGGCTTTCAGAGTGCAAAAAACCACTGTTCTTGGACACATGCTTATGGTTGCGATTTTTGCTTATTTATTGTCGCTTGAAATAAATGCTTCAGAAAAGAGACGATATAATAACTTTCACGCGTCACTGTTTCACGATTTGCCTGAAATTTTGACCAAAGACATAATTAAACCTGTCAAATCTTCTATACATGGCTTGGAAGATATAATAAAACAATATGAAAAGAAACAAGTTGACGAAAGAATACTTCCTTTAATACCCGTAAGCTGGCACAGAGAAATGCAGTATTTTATAGAAGACGAATTTTCAGACAAAATTATTGAAAACGGCAAAGTTAAACAAGTTGACAATGCTGCTGATTTTGACAATGATAAATATAATACAGTTGACGGGACTCTTATAGAAATGTGCGATAAGCTTTGTGCTTACATAGAGGCTTCTATGACTCTGGAGTATGGTATAAACTCATCTACGTTAATAAAATCAAAAGAAATGCTTTATAAGAAATATGCCGGTGTTAAAAAGAATAACTTAAACTTTAAGCAGTTGTACAATTATTTTAGAAATTAGATAAAGTGGTGAGGGAACAGAAATATACCCTAAAAAAGAGAAACAAACTAATTTTGTTTTTAGTGTCTTGTAAATCTGAAGAACAAACATTGACATAGAAAAAGTACCTGCAATAAAAGCTATTTGAAAACAAAGTGACCATAAACTGAAGAGTATTTTAGCAATATCAATATAATGAATTGTAAATATAAAGTAAGCTTCATAAATTTTTAAGATAGAAAAAATGAAGTGATTTTTAAAAACTTGTTTGTTACAAGCAATATACCTGTAAAAATTAACAATATGCCTGCTATAATTTCTATTGTTCTATAATATTTTTTTATGATTTCAAAAAAACCTAAAAACTTATTTATAAAAAGAGCGGTGAGCGTAAACGGGATAGCCAAACCTAAAGAGTAAAACACTAGTAGCCAGAGTCCACTCAAAACCGTTTCTTGAGTTGAAGCGACAATTAAAATTGATGCTAAAACTGGACCAATACACGGAGTCCATCCTAAAGCAAATGTCATGCCCGTAAAAAATATACTTATGTTTGTTAATGCTGACGATGGACTCCTTCCAATATAAGAAAAGTGCCTATAGAGAAATTTGATTTTTAATATTGCGCACATATGCAATCCAAACAATATGATAATGCTGCCGCCAATGTATCTTAGTATTATGTTATATTTGCTAATCAAACTTCCAAAATAGCTTGCAGACAGTCCAAGTCCAATGAAAATAAAAGAAAAACCTGAAATAAAAAACATAGTTTTTACAAGTACTTTTTTCAAGGATTTATTTGATGTTTTTAACTCATTAATTGATATCCCCGTAATAAGAGAAATAAAAGGAGGTATTAACGGCAGAACGCATGGGCTTGTAAAACTTATAAACCCTGCGAACATGCTTATAAAAAGTGTTGCGCCATTGATATTCATTTAATGGTCGTCATCCTGTTAAAATAACATATGAAAATTATTATTAGAAATATATAAAATTTTTTCAAATGCTAAAGACAGAACATCTTTCAGAGTTGAATAATATTGCACCTTATTATATGAATTTTTGAGACTTAATGGTAGTCAATAACATTTAAACATAGAACAAAAGTATATCTCGTACTTATATTAAGATGTAAAAAATTAATTCAAAAATAAATGTCTTTTATTTTTTTTAATTCCTTCATTAATGCGTTTATAACTTCCTTCCATTCTTTCTCAAGACCTTCATAATATCCTCTATAATATTTAATTATTTCACCGTTTGTATCTATTATAAAAAACGAAGGAAAAGCATTTACTTTATATTTTTCGCATACTTTATCGTCGCCAAGCAAGACGCTGTATCTAATATCATTGTCTTTTATAAACTGTTTTATAGTTGATTGTTCTTCGTTAATATTAATGCCCATTATGATTACATCGTTAGAATCCACAGTTTTATGTAATTCTTTTATTGCTGGGATAGCTTTCCTGCAGGGTGGACACCATGTTGTCCAAAAATCTAAAAAAACTATTTTGCCTTTACAAGAGGACAGATTGAAATGGTTCCCGTTTATATCAGAAAGCGAGAAATCTGGAGCTTTTTCAGCAAATATAACACTTGTCATGAAAACAACTATGCAAACAGATACCAAATATATTTTTTTAAAAGACATTAATAGAAACCTCTTGTGTTAATATATAACTAATGTGTATTATTTAATGTAACGGAATTATCTCTTGATGTCTTGTTCCGTTTCAATTTCTAACGCATTCCAATCATTATAGAATTTATTGTTGAAGCAAGAGTAATCACAATCCTCGCCTTTATTCAAAACCACGCCATTTTTATTGATTTTCAACGTGGTTTTTTGATTATCTGTTATTTGATATGTTGGCAAGTTTATACTATCAAATTTTTTGACATTTTTTGTATTAAGAATATAAAAAGACATAATCTTATCTGTTTTGTTATCAAAAACGGCAATCCAAACATAAAAGACTTCTTTGCCCATATAATATCTGATTTTAGGATGTGTAGAATATCATAACATATTGGACATTTAAGTACTTAGAAGAGACATTGAATAAAGGAGCGGTACTTGGTAGTTTAAAGCTTTGTGAATTTTTGCGTATTATAATAATAGTCCTTACAAACCGTCCATATAATCTTGAATAGGGTTATTATCGTAGTTCTTTCTTAAACAATTTAGAGTGTGTAAATATGCCTCTTAACGTGCTACAATCCTGTAAGCCAGCATTGTATTGGTCAATCGGCAGGCTTTATAATCAGCTGGATAACCCCAACGAAATCCTACAAGAATTTGTAAAAGACATTTTAACGTTTCATTTTGGACAGGTTATAAAAGAAATTGTCAAAGGTAGAGAGAGGACGCGCATTTTTTTGGATATCAGTTCCGTACGAATAAGCCCAATATTCAAATACTATCCACCAAAGACGGTTTGAAGTTTGAAACTGTTGAAAGAGTGTGAAGAAAGTTTTTTTAATACTTACGCCTTTGATTAGAACAACGTATGGAAAGAGTACAATATGAATTCACATGGGCAATACAGCTACAGATGTACAAGTAATTCTAGGGTTTTCTAATATGGCATTAACAAGCAAATCAAAATGCTTCTCTTTTTCGGTACCGCCATGCTCAAAATCTATTGATGAAACCACACCTGTAATTATATCGGGATATCTAACCAATGGATCAAATACAAAAATACCTTTTTCTTTATCCTCAAGACCCACTATAAGTTTTGGAGGTATTCGCCGTCCGTACAATAAATTAGTACATTGTGTATTTATTAAATCTAGGATTATTCTATCTGAAACATCCATAACTGCATCCCTATCAGGGAACCAATGTATTTCTTCTGTATAATGCTTTACTGCTAAGAACTCAACTATCCTAGTAAACATAAATATTATGAGTCGCATATTTTCTAGCACCTTATGATTTATATTTTTTTTCTTAAGATAGTTATCAAATTTATTAAATTGTTTTTGTTGTTTTGAATTAAGATAAGGACTTTCTTTAAAGTTTTTTATGTCTATCTTAAAATCATCTATATTACCGATTTTTTTCTTTTCCCTAATAAGTATCGATATTGTAAAAAATGGATATGCATCGCGTAGAAATTTTATTACATCATCAGATACTTTTGCCATATCTTTTATATCTTTAGGAAGTTTTTTCTCCAATACAGGAGATAATTCATCATTAGGCATCATCGGACATATCGTAAAAGTTATGCAGTCGTTCTTATTCTTATCGTCAAGACAATAATCACTCATAACAATCCAGCCAAGAGGTAAAGGAGCAATCCATTTTTTATATTTTGTCCATTTTTCAGAAAAACTTATAAATTTTGAGAAAAAAGTTTTAGTATTCATACTTAAATATTACATAAATTTAAGCTGCTTATCATCTGTACTGGTAAAAACAGGAAAAGCTCCTCTTTAGTCAATTTGTTTTCTCGACGAGGATACTAAGAAATAGAGAGATAGTTTGTATCTGAATAAAAAAATATAAAGTTGCAAAATTTTGCAAAAAGTTCATAGTATAGAGACTAATTCAAAATAAAATTTATTTCTCCGCCCTCAGAAATGGTGGCGGTTTTTATGATTAAAATTTTGTTATTAATTTGTTATTACGATATTTGTTTTATATGACCTTATATGTTCTTATTTTCTTTAGCGAAAGTATATTTTGTCTGCGGGGAAGGAAATATTTTTGATTTTTACTCGTAAATTTAGAATACAACTAAAATGCTGAGGATGGGATTTGAACCCATACCACCCTTTCGGGGACAGGCTTCTGAGACCTGCGTGTCTGCCGTTCCACCACCTCAGCCTTACGCACAAAACTACAAGACCAAAATCTCTTTAGCTTCTAACCGTCAATAACTTTCATCTCAATAACACGCATTTCTTCCATTTACCTGATTTGTATCTAATACAACATGAAGCGTTAAGTATAATACCATAAATAACCAAAATACTCCAACAGCCGTATAATCCAAAGTATTTTGTTGCTATATACATAGCAATTGAGGTTGTTGTAAAAATTATAATCAAAAGTTTCATAACAAATTTTGTCTATCCAGCGCCTTTTATCGCCGAAGAAAATATAATACTTATAGACTCAAATAGAAAAAATACAGCTATAAATCTAAATAATATTATTATAGTCGGTCTTATCTGCTCTATAATCAAACGTTCTGAACCATTAGCAAATGGTTTTACCAAAAGATTTGGAATAAGTAAAAATATTAAGAATGTAAAAATGATAAAAATCAAAGACTATTTGAGATGCGGTTAGTACACTTTTTTGAGTCATAGAAGCTTTGTTCTTTTTTTCTTGCTCTCCATCGTATAGTAATATATTTAAAAATCATAACAGTCATTATATAAAATTTTTTATTCGTCATGTTTTTTGATTTTTTGTGGTGAAAAATATAAAATCTTTGCATAAAATAAAGGAATTTTATGACTGATTTTATATATTTAAAACATATTTCTGTCTTGCGGGATGATAGAAAAATTTTAGATGACATTACTCTAAATATAAAAATAGGCGAGAATGCAGCGATAATAGGTCCTAACGGTTCCGGAAAATCCACGTTTATAAAGCTGATTACTCGTTCTATTTATCCTTCTTATACAGGAATAGGCGCCTGCAAGTTGTTTGGGCGAGATGTTTGGAACGTTACGGAGTTACGCAGTATGCTTGGCATAGTTACAAACGATCTCCAATACGATTTTCACAACGAAATAACGGGACTTGATGTTGTGTTGTCTGGCTTTTTTTCAAGCATAGGACTAGGCAAAAATCATATTGTTACAAAAGCAATGGCTGAAAAAGCTGATAAGATAATAGATTTAATGGAAGTGTCATATTTAAAAAATAAAAAGCTTGAGACCATGTCGTCTGGAGAAGCAAGAAGATTTTTGATAGCAAGGGCGCTTGTTAATGATCCAAAAATATTGATTTTGGACGAACCTTCCAACAGTTTGGATATAGCATCATCATTGAATCTGCATAAAATTATGAGGAAGATAGTTGCGGCAGGTGCTAATATAATCCTTGTAACGCATTTAGTATCAGATATTATTCCTGAAATTAACAAATTTGTGTTTTTTAAAAATGGCAAAATTTTTGCCAAGGGCACTCGCAAGAATGTTTTTACAGACGAGAAACTCTCTTTTCTTTTCGGTATCAATGTGAAAATAAGTGAAAATAACGGTTTTTGCACTATTATGACAATATAGAGCTATAACAGGATAAATGATGAAAAAATGGATAAAAATTGTTCTGGTTCCTTTAGGTTTTTTTATTTTTATAGGAGCATTAATCCTTTTACATAATCAATTAAAAAATATTAGTTATATTGATGTTGTCAATGCGTTAAGGGCAATCCCTGCTGCAAGAATTGCAATAGCATTGTGTTTGGCGTTGTCATACTATTTAGTTTTAGGCGGTTATGATATTGTCGCGTTTAAGTTTATTGACGCTAAAGTTCCAATAAAGCCTAAAGATATAATATTTACATGTTTTATAAGTAATGTTTTAGCTAATAATACTGGCTACTCTATGCTTTTTGGTGGATCTATAAGATACAGGCTTTATTCTTTGTACAACGTTTCAATGATTGACGTTACAAAAGTACTTCTGTTTTCTTCAGCGACAATATGGCTTGGACTTTTGGCTGTAGGCGGGATCATTTTTACTTTTGCACCTGTTTCATTGGAGAGCATAGTTAATTTAAATATTTCAACAAGAATAATTGGATTGATTTCCGTAGCCATTTTAATTTTGTATGTTTTATTAAGCACTCTTCATTCAAATCCGCGCAAAATTTTTAAATGGACTATCTCTTTCCCAAATATAAAGATTGTAACGGCACAGGTGCTTCTTGCCACAAGTGATTGGCTTATTGCTTCACTCACTCTTTTTATCCTTATGCCTGAAGGATATATATCATATTTTGTTTTGCTCAAAGTTTTCCTTGTATCGCAATTTCTTGTGATTATAAGTCAAGTGCCAGGTGGAATGGGTGTTCTTGAAACGTCAGTAACTCTTTTAATGCCAAATTCTGCAAATAACCCTGGTGTTATAAGCGCACTTCTTGCCTATAGGGCAGTATTTTATTTTTTTCCACTTTTAATAGCTCTTGTTATGTTAGGAGCTTTTGAAATTATGGTTTTTACTAAAAAATTTAATAAGACGGCGAAGATTTTTGGAAAAACCGTTTCATCAGTTGTGGTTCAAGTTATAGCTTTATGTTCTTTTTTTGTAGGTATGATAGCCATGTTTTCGGCATCAACTCCATTTAATGTTGATCAATTAAAGGTTATTATAAACTTACTTCCTTCGTGGTTTGCAGATTTATCCCACTTCTTATTGAGCATTACGGCAATAGGTATCTTATTTATATCCCGTGCTTTACAGCTTAGGATTAAAAAGGCGTGGAGCATATCCTGTTGCTTGGTATCTTTTGCTATAGCTTTGATACTTATTGTTGGAGAACCGACTTTGATTCTTATATGTTTTGTATCTTTATTAGTTGTTTTATTGTTTTCAAAAAAAGATTTTTACAGAGATATTCCTATACTCAAAACAGATTTTAGTTCATGGTGGTTTTGTGCGGTTGGTGGAGTGTTTGCCTTGTCTATTTGGATAGGATTTTTTGTAAATAGACAGGACATTTTTTCTTGGATACACCTTGATGTGTTTTTTAGCAATCTTTTAAACACTAACGACGCTGCGAGGTTTTTAAGAGCAAGTTTTGGCATCGGTGTTATAATATTAATAGTAATTGTTGAACAGATACTTAAAAACTTTTTTAATAAGCCCGTCTTATTCACAAAAAAAGATGTAGAGGCAATAGCGTATTCTTCAGATTATGCTTACTCACTGTATGCTTTGGCTTCGGATAAGGAATTTATAGTAAATGACGAGAAAGATGCATTTGTAATGTATGCTAAGTCAAAAGATAGCTGGATTGTTTTAGGAGATCCAGTCGGAAGAAATTTTAGTAGAAATGAGCTTCTATGGAAGTTTAAAGAGATTGCAGACAGAGCCGCAGCTAAGCCTGCATTTGTCGGTATAGATGAGAAGTATGCGCAAATTTATGATGACGTTGGGCTTGATATTTTTGACATAGGTCAGGAAGCAAAAGTAGAGTTGAAAAAATTTAACATATATAAAGAAAATTTTAAAAGTTTCCATGATTTGGAAAAGAAAATAGAAAAGGCAGGGATTACTTATAAGTCTTTGAGAGGAGATATGTTTAGCAGGTATAAAGCTGAATTTGCAGAGATAAATAAGCAGTGGGTAGGAGATAAGCATTATTTTGAAATGAACTTTATCCCAGGAAAGTATGATGAAAGTTATATGCAATATATGGACTTTAGCGTTTTAGAAAAAGATGGAAAAGTTTGCGCTTTTTCAATTTTCTCAAAAACAGATAATAAGCACGAAATATCTTCAGGCATAGTGAGATATGTGAAGAGCGAATACGATTTATTTTCCTATATACTATTTAAGAATATTATATACGCTAAAGACGACGGGTATAAATGGTTTGATTTAGGGCTTGCTTATTTTAGTAGGGTTGATAATAACGGAGACGTCGCAAAATATTTTGCAAAGATGTTTATGTTTGCTGAACATTTTAAATATGATATTGTGTCTTTAAGAGAGTTTAAGGATAAATTTTCTCCTCTTTGGCGCAATAAATATGTTGCTATACACCCAGACAAATATATCGTTTCATTCATTAAAAATTTTACAGTTCTTATTTCTCCTAAAAAAAGCGTTGACAGAAAGAGTTTTTTTAGAAGGGTTTTTAGAAGATGAAAACGTGGGATATTTTCTATCAAAATATTGTCCAAACTGGTTTAGTAAAATCCAAAGATAAAGTTGTACTTGCTGTTTCTGGCGGACAAGATTCTATTTGTATGCTTCATATGTTTTGGCGTTTGGCAAAAAAAATGCAAATAGAACTTTTGACGGTAAATTTCAATCATAATTTAAGAAAAGAGTCCGCTAAAGAAGCCCGAATAGTTAAAAATTTGTCAAACAAGCTTGGAATTGATTGTATTTTAGAAAATATCAATGTAAAAGAATATTCTAAAAAAGAATCTATATCTATTGAAACAGCTGGACGAAACTTAAGGTATTTGTCGCTTGAAAATATAGCTAAAAAATACAAATGTAATAAAATTTCTACTGCTCACAACGCCAATGATAATGCTGAGACTGTTCTAATGTGGCTTTTAAGGGGAAGTGGAAATTTCGCAGGGATACCTCAACAGAGGAACATAGGTAAAAAGCTCAGTATTATAAGACCTTTGCTTCCTATTAAAAGGAAATCGATTGAAGAGTATATAAGTACGCATCAATTGCCTTTCTGCACAGACAAATCCAACTTTTCTGATGTCTATACGCGCAACAAAATAAGACTCTCTATTATTCCTTTGTGCGAAAAGATAAATACTATGGCTGTTGAGCATATCTTTAATTTAAGCCATATACAGGCTATAGAGAATACTTATTTAGAAGAAATCACGCTTAAATGTTTGAAAAAATGCGTAAAATTTAGCAAAAGACAAATTTTGCTTGATTTGACAATGTTTTTGCAGTATAATGAAGCGGTTCAATACAGAATTTTGAAGAATATTTTGCCTCAAAAAAAGTACAACTCTTATATCAATTTGATAATGCATAAAATTTTATCGTCAGATTTATCCATTTATAAGATATCGGACGATTGGAGTTTCTGTGTTAAGCCAAATAATAAAGCATATTTTATAAAGGGTAAAGAAAATGATAGGTAAGCAATATAGCTATAATAATGTTGATGTTTTGATTTCGGCTGAAGATATTCGTAAAAAAATTTTGGAAGTAGGATCACAAATATCTAGGGATTATAAAGGAAAGAATGTTCTTATAATTGCAGTTTTGAACGGCAGCTTTATTTTCTGTGCAGATTTAGTGCGCAGTTTAAACTTAGAATGCAAAGTTGATTTTATTTCTGTTAGCTCTTACATAGGCACACAAACGCAGGGAAAGGTGAAAGTAGTTTCAGGCATCAAAGAAGATATTATTGGTAAAGATGTTGTCATAATTGAAGACATTGTTGACAGAGGTTTTACTTTAGATTTCTTGATAAAAGAAATATCTTTGAAAAAGCCTAAAAGCATAAAGACTTGCGTCTTTTTAAATAAGAAATGTGCTAGAGAAAAGGAAGTTGCCATTGATTACAATTGTTTTGAAATAGGAAATGATTTTGTGGTCGGCTATGGACTGGACTACAATGGATTTTTTAGGCAGTTACCTTATGTTGGGAAAATAAAGGAGTCAGTTTAATGAAGAAAAAAAGCCCATGGCATATACTTTTTTGGATAACTCTTTTCATAATTATATTTATGCTTATGAATTCTACAGGGAAAAAAGGTCTAGAGACAGACCTTGAATATTCTCAGTTTAAGCAGTATATAAGAGCGGGTAGCGTATCCAAAGTTGTGGTTGGACAGGATTTTATAAAAGGTCAATTTAGAGATTCCGATGGAGTTTTAAAGAACTTTAGAACTATTCCCATGAATGACCCAAATCTTATAAAAGACATGGAGGAAAATAAAGTTCTTGAATTTTCTTCTGTTGAAAAAGGCGGTTGGCTTAGTTCTTTGTTAGTAGGTTGTTTGCCGATGATTCTTTTCCTTTTTGTGTGGTTTTTCCTTATGAGAGGAATGATGATGGGTAGTGGCAAGCACGCTATGTCTTTTGGTAAAACAAAAGCAAAACTTGCAGGAAACAACGCTGCTAAAAAAGTTACGTTTAAAGATGTTGCGGGTTGCAATGAGGCAAAAGAAGAATTACAAGAGATAATAGAATTTTTAAAAGATCCTGCTAAATTTCAAAAATTGGGTGGAAAGATTCCAAAGGGAGTCCTTCTTTTTGGATCTCCGGGAACGGGGAAAACTTTACTTGCCAAAGCCGTTGCTGGTGAAGCGGGAGTTCCTTTCTTTTCTTCAAGCGGTTCGGAATTTGTTGAAATGTTTGTAGGCGTCGGCGCTTCAAGAGTAAGAGATTTATTTGATCAAGGTAGAAAGTCTGCCCCATGCTTATTATTTATAGATGAAATAGATGCTGTTGGTAGGCATAGGTTTGCAGGTATCGGCGGAGGTCACGACGAAAGAGAGCAAACCTTAAATCAGCTGCTTGTTGAGATGGATGGTTTTGATACAAAAGAAGGTGTTATTTTAATTGCTGCGACAAACAGACCTGATGTGTTAGATCCTGCTCTTTTAAGACCGGGAAGATTTGACAGACAGGTTGTAGTTCCAAGTCCGGATTTAAAAGATAGAGAAGAAATTCTTGCAGTGCATGCTCAAAAAATTAAATTGGATAGCGATGTAAATTTAAATGTTATAGCCAGAAGAACTCCTGGATTTGTCGGCGCGGATTTGGCAAATCTCATAAATGAGGCGGCATTGCTTGCCGCTAGAAATAATCAGAGAGCCGTAAATATGAAAAATATGGAAGAAGCTATAGACAGAATTCTTGCAGGACCTCAGAGAAAGTCCCGTATGATGTCTGAAAAAGAGAAAAAGGTTATAGCTTATCATGAGGCAGGACATACTATAGTCGCAAAATCGCTTCCAACGGCGGATCCTGTTCATAAAGTTTCCATAGTGCCTAGAGGTCCTGCACTTGGTTATACTCTTCAACTTCCGGAGGAAGACAAATACCTAACTTCAAAATCTGAACTTTTAGACAGATTGGCAATACTCTTTGGTGGACGCGTTGCCGAAGAAGTGATGTTTTCAGAGATTACAACTGGAGCTCAGAACGATATTTCAAAGGCTACAGAAATTGCAACAAGAATGGTTATGGAATTTGGCATGAGTGAGAAAATAGGTCCAATGGCTTTACAAAGACCTAGTGAAGAAGTTTTTCTTGGAAGAGATATTTCAAGAGAAGTAAGACATTCTGGTAAAACTTCAGAACTTATAGATGAAGAGATTAAGAAAATTATAGATGGAGCTAAATCTAAAGCAACAAAACTTATTAAAGATAATTCAGCAGCGCTTGATAAACTTGTAAAGTATCTTTTAGAGAGAGAAAATCTTAATGGTGAAGAAGTTGATAAAATAATGAAAGGTGAAGAGTTACCTCCTGTGGCGGAAAAAGTGCCAGTGACAGAAGAAGACAGAAAAGAAGCCTTAGTTGAAAAAAAAGTTATAAAAGAAAAAATTGATAGTAGGCAACAAGAAAGTGAAAAAATTTAATTTTGACAAGAAAAAAGCTCAAAAAGCTATAAGACTTTTGCTTGAATCTTTTGGAGAGGATTTAGAAAGAGAAGGTCTTAGGCGTACGCCTGAAAGAGTGGCTGAATTTTATAAGGAAGCTTTATCAGGAAATGAAGTTGATCCTTCAGGACTTGTTCCTGTCCATTATGCTGCGGAAGAGCATGAAGAAATAATACTTGTTAAAGATATTCCATTTTATTCTCTATGTGAACATCACTTGCTTCCTTTTTTCGGTAAAGCATGTGTTGCGTATATGCCTCAAAAAGATAAAATAGTAGGGGTATCAAAACTTGTAAGACTTGTAGAAGTTTTTGCCAATAGGCTTCAATTGCAGGAAAGACTTACAAAACAAGTTGCCGATACTATAATGAAGTCAATAGAACCTCATGGAGTCATGGTTGTTATTGAAGCCGAACATTTGTGCATGACAATGAGAGGTGTTAAAAAGCCCGGAGCTAAAATGCTTACTTCAGCTATGAGGGGAATATTTTTAAAAGATGTGAGAACTAGATCCGAAGCTATGTCTCTTTTGGGAAAATAAAATTGATAATAAGAAAAACTGTGATAAATAATTTTAGTGATGTTTTTAAACTTGTAAAAAATACAGGTTGCAGTTCTGCAGTTTATGAATCTTTGGCAAATAAAGGCATGCTTGAACCTATACTTATAGAGAAGATAGATAATAGAGCAGCAAATATTTTAAAACAAGAGGCTATTTCTGTAGGTGCAGATATAGCTTTGAATGAGAATGTTAGTAGGTTTAAACAGGGATTTTCAGACATAGTAGTATTTGCGACTCTGTCTCAACTTGGTAAACTTATATCCAAACTTAATTTGCAACCTTTTGGGTTAAAACAGATTGGCGACGATTTAAAGAGAATAATAATTAAAAGAAAAGTTTTTAGATATAGAAACAAATCTTTAGATTTATCAAAACCTGTTGTTATGGGTATAGTCAACTTAGACCCTAATTCTTTTTCAGGCGATGGGTTAACAGATCCTGATAAAGCTTTAGAGCAAGCTGTTGAGTTTGAAAGACTTGGCGCTGGCATTATAGATATAGGTGCGGAATCTTCAAGACCGGGCGTAAAGCTTATTGATCCAAAAACTGAGATTAAAAGGTTACTGCCTGCTTTAAAACGAATAAGAAAGCATGTTAAAATCCCTATTTCTATAGATACTTACAAATATGAGACAGCAAAAATTGCATTGTCAGAAGGAGCTGATATAATAAACGATATTTTTTCTTTAAGAAAAGGTAAAGATAAACTTGCTAAACTCATTGCTGACTATAAAGCAGGATTGATTCTTATGCATATGAAGGGAACCCCAAAGAATATGCAAGTTAAACCTGAGTATAAAAATTGCACTTCTGAAGTTTATGAATTTCTTTGTAAGAGGAAGTCTTATGCTATGAGATTTGGAATAAAAGAAGATTACATTGCCGTAGATCCAGGACCAGGGTTTGGAAAGACGGTTAAACACAATATAGAGCTAGTAAAAAATATGAATGTTTTCTCTAGTCTCGGTGTGGTACTTGGTGCAGTGTCGCGAAAACGATTTGTCAGAGCTTTGGCAGGTGAAGATAAAGCGTCATTTATAACTGCCAACTTTCTTTCGGCATTTTGCGGAGCTGATATTGTAAGAGTCCACGATGTTAAAGAAAGTGTCAATGTTTTTAAAATAATAGAAACTTTTAGAGGAATATAATGGAAACGTTTGTTGCTTTTTATACCTTGTATATCTCAAATATTTTGGATATATTCATTCTTGCGTTAATATTCTACAGGATAATTCTTATAATACAAGGCACAAGGACAATACAGATATTTATCGGTATATTATTCATCTTGGGTCTTACTGTTGTTTCAAGAGATATTTTGCATTTAAAAGCTTTGTCATGGCTTTTAGACAATTTTTGGCTTGCAGCGGTTATAATATTTGCTGTGATATTTCAGATGGAGATACGTAATCTTTTGGCTCAAATAGGCGGTCATCTGTGGGGATCGAAATCAAAAATCAAGGATTCTTACGTAATTGAAATAATTGATGCTGTTGAAGATTTAAGCTCTTCAATGGCGGGATGCATTATCGCTATAGAAAATGAAATCGGCTTAAAGAATTTTACGGAGACTGGAGTGTCGCTTAATTCCGATATTTCCAGAGAACTTCTTCTTTCAATTTTTAAGAATAAATCCGCTCCTTTGCATGATGGAGCAATTATAATTTCCAACGCTAGGATAATATCTGCGGGCTGTGTTCTTCCTTTAAGCCATGACACGAATGTGAAATTGTTTGGGACAAGGCACAGAGCTGCCCTTGGATTAAGCGAAGTGACAGACGCCGTTGTTGTTGTTGTTTCAGAAGAAACGGGACAAATTTCTGTGGCTCATGATAGTAAGTTGCATGGTAATATATCTCTCTCAAAACTTCGGGAGATAATCAATACAAACGGCGAGGTCTTGAGAACAAAATGACAAGGTTATTTGCTAAAATCAAAAAAAATTGGCAGCTGAAGGCTCTTGCGTTTATTCTCGCGCTTTTTGTATGGCTATATGCGAGATACATGTAAATGAAAATATTTGGTACAGATGGAATTAGAGGAGATTCTTCTAAATTTCCATTTGATAATATTACTATTAATATTATAGGTCGTTCTATAGCCGAAGTTTTGGGCGCCAATAAGCGTATTCTTATTATTCGCGACACTAGAGATTCCGGTAAAAGAATACAGACAAAACTTTCTGAAGGAATGTCTGCTACTGGAGCAAAGATAGTATTTGGTAGCATTATGCCTACGCCTGCAGCTTCTTTGCTTGTAAAAAATGGAAACTATTGCGCTGCAGTTGTCATATCGGCGAGTCATAACCCTTATAGAGATAACGGAATTAAGATTTTTAATTCTAATGGATATAAACTTTCAGTCTCAATAGAAGAGAAAATAGAAGCAAAGATAAATAAATATATCACTTCAAAGGATGTTTTGCCAATAAAAAAAATATCTTTAAAAGAAAATTCAAAACTTATAAAGTTTTATGAAAATTTTATTATAAAAAGTTTCTCGGGTAAAAAACTTAAAGGCAAGACCGTAATTTTAGACTGCGCACACGGTGCTTCCTATAAATGTGCTCCACGCATTTTAAAAAAATTGGGTGCAAGCGTTATAGCATTAAACGTTAGTCCTGATGGTAAAAATATAAATTTAAATTGTGGTGCATTACACCCTCAATCTCTGTGTAAAGCTGTAAAAGAATACAATGCTTTTTGTGGATTTGCTTTTGACGGTGATGCTGACAGATTAATATGTGTTGATGAAAATGGCATGATAAGAGACGGCGATTACTTTTTATCTTCAATGTCTATATGGTTGAAAAGTAAAAAGAAACTTAAAAACAATATTTTAGTTTCAACTGTTATGGCAAATATAGGATTGTTCCACGCTTTAAAGAAAGAAAAAATAAAAGTTATATCTTCTAAAGTCGGCGACAGATATGTTATGGAAGATATGAAGAAACATAAAGCCTCTCTTGGCGGAGAGCAGTCAGGACACTTCATATTTAAAGATATATTAGCTACTGGTGATGGAATTTTGAGTTCTGTTATGATTCTCTCTGCTTTGAGCAGTACAGGCAAAACAATGTCAGAATTTATGAATGTTATTGAGAAATTTCCACAGATTTTGATAAATAGAAAAGTGATGAAGAAAGTTCCTCTTGAAAAACTTTCTAACTCGTATAATCTAATAAAAACGTGTGAAAAATCTCTTGGTTCTGATGGACGCGTGCTTGTAAGATATTCAGGTACAGAAAATCTTTTGAGGGTTATGGTTGAGGGTAAAGATGTTGACGAGGTTAAAAATATTGCCGAAAGTATAGCCGATGCAGTTGAGAAGGAAACATCTCTACAATAAAACAGAGAGGTGGAAAGATGATAAAATTAGGCATAAATATTGACCACATAGCTACGTTGAGGCAAGCTCGCAGAGAAGGTGTTCCGTCGGTTGTTGAAGCCGCTCTTGTGTGCGAAAAAGCTGGAGCAGATGGGATTACTGTTCATTTAAGAGAAGACAGAAGACATATTCAAGACTATGACGTTTACAGCTTGCGAGAAATTTTAAAAACTAAATTAAATCTAGAAATGGCTGCGACTGAAGAAGTGGTTGGCGTTGCTTTAGACGTTAAGCCGGATTCTGTGTGTATAGTTCCGGAAAAGAGGGAAGAACTTACCACCGAAGGCGGTCTTGATGTTAAAAATAACAAAGCAACCCTTTCTAGTATTATATCTAAGCTTAAAAAAGCTGGAATTGTGGTCAGCATATTTATTGATGCGGATCTGGAACAAGTTTCTGCTTGTTCTGAAGTTGGAGCAGATGCGGTTGAGTTGCATACTGGGAAATACTCTTTAATTTTTAAAGAAAGCGGTTCTTCATCAAGAGAATGTAAAGGCGAGCTTAAGAGAATTACTGAAGCTTCAAAGGAAGCTCTTAAAAGAAAGCTTATATTGAATGCTGGACATGGGCTTGATTACGAGAATGTAGGTCAAATCTGTAAAATTCATGGAATGAATGAATTTAATATAGGGTTTTCAATAATTTCTAAAGCAATATTTGATGGTCTTCAAAAAGCTGTTTTTGATATGAGAAAACTGATACAGCAGAACTCAAATTTGTAAATTTAGAGAGGTCTACGCATGTGCGGAATAGTGGGTTATATAGGTGAAAAAAATGCTGTAGATATAGTTCTTGATGGATTAAAAAAACTTGAATATAGAGGATATGATTCTTCAGGTATTGCTGTTGTTAAAGATGGACAGTTGCAAATTAGACGAAGCGTAGGCAAATTAAAAAATCTTGAAGAAAATATAGAAAAAAAGCATTTAAAAGCGAATATATCTATAGGTCATACTCGTTGGGCTACGCATGGTAAGCCGTCGGAAGAAAACGCTCATCCGCACACAGATCCGACCAAAAGCATAGTTATAGTTCATAATGGAATAATAGAAAATTATGCCGAATTAAAATCGGGGCTTGAAAAAGAAGGCAAAGAATTTAAATCTGAAACCGATACTGAAGTAATAGCTCATCTTATAAAAAAACATTACAAAAATAATTTGCTTTTTGCAGTTCAGGAAACTCTTAAAGAAATAAAAGGTTCATATGCTCTTGGCGTAATATGTAAAGATGAACCAGATAAAATAATATGCGCAAGACAAGATGCTCCTCTTATCGTTGGCATAGGCGAAGGTGAAAACTTTTTAGCTTCAGATATTCCAGCACTACTTTCTTACACCCGCGATATGATTTTTCTTGAAAACGGCGATATCGCTGAATTGAGTGCCAACAGAATAACAATAATTGATATTGAAAATAACATAAAAAACAGAGAAGTAAAAAATATAAAATGGGATTATTTACAGGCTGAAAAAGAAGGCTATAAACATTTCATGCTTAAAGAAATATATGAACAACCTAGAACTATTGAGGATACTTTCAGAGGTAGAATTTATCCCGATGAAGGTCGTGTTTATCTTGAAGAAGTCAAATTGCCAAAAGAAGATATTAAAAATATATCAAATATTTATATCGTTGCTTGCGGAACTTCTTATCATTCTGGACTTGTTTCAAAATTTCTTTTTGAGAATTTTGCAAAAATGCATGCAGAAGTTGATATAGCGTCGGAATTTAGATATAGAGAGCCTATTTTAAATGACAGAATTCTTGTTATAGTCATTTCTCAATCAGGAGAAACAGCAGACACTTTAGCTGCTCTAAGGCTTGCTAAGAGCAAAGGCTGCATAACTTTAGCAGTTTGCAATATTGTTGGGTCTAGCATGAGCCGCGAGGCTGACCATGTGTTATACACTCACTGCGGACCGGAAATAGGCGTTGCATCTACGAAAGCTTTTACTGGGCAGATCGCTGCTCTTTATATGCTTGCATTAGATTGGGCGTGTAGAAAGGAAAGTCTTTCAAAAGAAGAGTTAAAAAGATATTTAAAGGAATTATGGAAAGTTCCTGTAAAGGTAGGAAATTTTTTAAAACAGGCGGAAAGTGTTCATAAAGTTGCCAAAAAATTTGCACATAAAAGGGATTTTTTATATTTAGGTAGGAATGTTAAT
This sequence comes from Candidatus Endomicrobiellum meruensis, assembly GCA_031282625.1. GTDB lineage: Bacteria > Elusimicrobiota > Endomicrobiia > Endomicrobiales > Endomicrobiaceae > Endomicrobiellum > Endomicrobiellum meruensis. The sequence continues at coordinate 19,638 of JAITDI010000020.1, forward strand.
TATCCCGTTGCTCTTGAAGGAGCGTTAAAGCTAAAAGAGATTTCTTATATACATGCTGAAGGGTATGCAGCTGGTGAAATGAAGCACGGTCCTATAGCTTTGATTGATGATGATATGCCTGTGGTTGCTATAGCTGTTAAGAGCAGAGTTTACAAAAAAATAATTTCAAATATTGAAGAGGCAAAGGCAAGAGGCGGCACTATTATATTAATAGCAAGCGAATCTGACAAAACTGCTTCAGACAAAGTAGACAACGTAATATATGTTCCGGACTGTGACGAGTTCATTTCCCCTATTTTGTCTGTAATTCCTCTCCAATTGTTGTCTTATTATGTGGCAGTGATGCTAGGTTGCGATGTTGACCAGCCTAGGAATCTTGCCAAATCAGTTACAGTTGAGTAAGTTTTGTTTTGTATTTTTCTTAAGCTTTTGGCTAAAGTGCTTTAGAAATTTTCCTGCATGGAGCGGTATTCTATTTAGATGGGTTGCTTGTTATACTGTGTGAAGTTACATACTCTAGTTTCAATTTTTTCAGAAATCTTATAATTAAAAAGTTTAAAATGAATATAGGCATAGATATAGAAGAAGTTAAAAGATTTGATAAATACGTGAAAGATAAAACATATCTTGAACGTATATTTTCAAAAGAAGAAATATTATATTCTTTAGCTAAAAAAAACGCAGCGCAGTATTTAACTGCTCGCTTTGCGGCTAAAGAAGCCGTATGGAAAGCTTTAAGCTCAAAAAATAAGAAGCTTATAATAACCGATATATCTGTCAGGAACGATAAAGATGGTAAACCTCAAGTTTATGTAAAGAATAAGAAATATAATAAAATTAATATATCTTTGTCTCATACGAAAAAATACGTCGCTGCGGTTGCAATTGCCTTTTAACTTTATGAAGAAACAAGAAATTAAAAACTTCATCTGCAAATTAAAAAGAAAGCATGACAGTCACAAATATGATTTTGGACATGTTTTAGTCATTGCAGGTTCTAAGACCATGCCCGGCGCTGGAGCTTTATGCTGTTTAGGAGCATTTTATTCTGGAGCAGGTCTTGTAACATATGCTGTTAAAGAGAATTTTTTAATTCAAGCTTGTTCATTGTCTAGACCAGAGACATTATTTTACATATATATAACAGCGTCGGATATTCTTAACTACATCAAATTAAAAAAAGTTACATCTATAGTTATAGGACCTGGACTTAAATCAGAGTATAAATTTGTTTATAAGATTATTTCTTCAGTTAATATTCCTATAGTTTTAGACGCCTCAGGAATTTCTGTTTTTAATGGTATTTCAGGCAAGCTTAATGACACAAAATCTAACCTTATATTAACACCTCACTTAGGGGAATTTTCCAAACTTTTGAATATTTCAATTGATTCTATAAAAACTAACAGAGTAAAAATAGCAACGGATTTTGCTGACAAAAACTCTCTTATATGCGTTCTCAAAGGTAAGGATACGCTTGTTGTTTCAGAAGGAAAAATTTATATAAATAATACGGGGACTCCTGCTATGGCTACAGCGGGAAGCGGCGATGTTTTGAGCGGGATGATAGCTGCATTTATAAATATTGACGATGATATTTTTGAGGCTGTAAAGTTTGCAGTATTTGTTCATGGATTAGCAGGAGAGTTGGCTGAGAAAGAAAAATGCCAAATAAGTATTGTTGCAAGCGATATAGCTGAAAATATTTATAGAGCCATAAAGCAAATTTCGCATTGATTATATATGGAGACAAAATGGATTTTGAAAGAAAAGTTATAGAAAACAGAAGGCATATACATAAAAACCCAGAGCTTGGCGGAAAAGAATTTAAAACTGCAAAATTCATTGAGTCTAAACTTAATGAATTGAAAATTCCATATAAACGGGTTGGCGGCACTGGGGTGGTCGGTATTATAAAAGGAAAGTTTTCTGGGAAAACAATAGCTTTAAGAGCTGATATAGATGCTTTAGGTGTTTGCGAGTATAATGATATTGACTATAAGTCAGTAAATACGGGAGTTATGCATGCTTGTGGTCATGATGCGCACACGGCGATAATGCTTGGAGCGGCAGAGCTTTTAAACATGAAAAAAAACGAATTGAAAGGAAATATAAAGTTTATTTTTCAACCAAATGAGGAAAATTCCAATGGCGCTAAAGTTATGATAAAAGCTGGGGTTCTGAAAAATCCAGACGTTGATTTTATTTTGGGAACGCATGTAAGCCCTTGGATAAAATCAGGCAAAATAGGTTTAAAGTATGGCGCTATGATGTCTGCAGTTGATCAAATAAAGATAGAAATTATTGGAACTATAGCGCATGGGGCTTATCCTCATAAGGGTAAAGACGCATTAGTTGCAGCATCATTTTTTGTAAATATGGTGCAAAGTATTATATCAAGAGAAATTGACCCTACAGAAGACGCTGTTATAACATTTGGGAAGATAGAAGGCGGTGATGCGTATAATGTTATCTGTAAAAATGTAACTTTGCTTGGTACAGTAAGAAGTTTTAATAAAGAGGTAAGAAAATTGATAAAAGCAAGTCTCATAAAGAAAATTAAAGCTTTGGAAATTGCTTATGGCGTTAAATCTAAAGTTGACTATATTCCCATAGGAGACGCTTTAATAAACACACCTAAGATTACTGAAGCTTGCATAAAAACGGCTAAAGAATTTTATGGCAGACAAAACGTTGAAATATTGCAAAAACCGTCTATGGGGGGAGAGGATTTTTCGGAGTATCTAAATGATATCCCCGGGAATTTTATTTACATAGGCACATCAAAAGGTAAACATACCTCATATCCTTGGCATCACAGCAATTTTAATGTAGATGAAACAGCTCTTCCAAAAGCTTCTAAGTATATTGCATATACTTTAGAATCGTTTTTAAAATAAAAAAAGTTCATATTAATACTACTATTTATAGTCTAAAATTGTTTTTTTATTGACCGAAAAATAATAAATTTGTAAAATCCTATAACTAAATATAAATAATTTCAAGGGAATTTGAATATGACGAAATCTTGTGATACATCCAACGAGTTCGAATTACCCAAGACATACGGCGACACCAAAGTAGTTATTCTTCCAAAAGATCCCGTTTGGATTTTTGCTTATTGGGAGTTCTCTTTTGATAAATTTGGAGAATTGTCAAGACAATACAACGGCGACTTTGACTCTTCTGCTTTTGTAATTAGAGTTTATGACGTTACAGGCATAGATTTTAATGGTAGCAATGCTAATAAGTATTTTGACATACATACAAACTACGATTCTTTAAGTTGGTATATAAACGTAGGAGAATACAATCGTTCATGGATTGTTGAAGCGGGTTTTATTCTTAAGAATGGAAAGTTTATATCTGTAGCAAGATCTAATCTTCTTAACATGCCTGCGTATGGAGTTTCGGATATTGCCGATGAATTATGGGCAACTCTTAAATTTGATTTTGAAAAATTTCTTAAGAAAAACATAGGTTCTTCAAATACAACCGTAAAAAATATGAAGGAATTTTGGAAAATTATAGAATTGCCTTCAAGCAAAAGCTTTGCAAGTTCTAGGTTGCTTTCCAAAAAATAAGTATAGTTACAGTAGCGTTAGGCAAATCAATTTTATAGAGGTTGTTCAATGAACTATAAAGGCTACTGGTGTTTGCAATTACACGCTCACCTACCATATGTAAGGCACCCTGAATATCCCGATTTTTTGGAAGAAGATTGGCTTTATGAAGCGATTACTGAAACATATCTTCCTTTGCTTTCAGTATTTGAAAAATTTGTTGAAGACGGGATAGATTTTAGGATAACCATGACAATAACTCCGTCTTTAGCGAACATGCTTTCAGACAATCTTCTACAGTCCCGTTATTACGAAAGATTAAATAAACAGATAGAACTTTCAGAAAAAGAACTTTCAAGAATGCAAAATAGTATTGATTTTAAACCTGTTGCTCAAATGTATTATGATCATTTTCAAGACTGCAAAAGATTATGGAATAAATACAATGGAAATATTCTTAATGGTTTTAAAAAGTTGCAGTTTTTAGGAAAGATTGAAATTATCACATGCTGCGCTACGCATGGTTTTTTGCCTTTGATGAATAACGAAAAAGCTCAGAAAGCTCAAATAAACATAGCTTTTAAGGATTATGAAAAGCACTTTGGAGTAAGTCCTAAGGGAATATGGCTTGCCGAATGCGCTTATTATCCTGGAATAGATAAAATATTGAGAGGAGAGAATTTAAAGTATTTCTTTCTTGAATCTCAAGGCATTTTATATGCTAAGCCTCGTCCTAAATACGGCGTTTTTGCACCCGTTTACTGCGAAAGCGGTGTTGCGGCTTTTTCAAGAGACATGGAAACTGCCAGCCAAGTTTGGAGTGCAGAAACTGGGTATCCCGGAGATTTTGCTTATAGAGAATTTTACAGAGATTTAGGATATGATTGCGATTACGAATATATAAAGCCTTATTTACATTCAGATGGTATTAGAAGAAATATAGGAATAAAATATCATAAAATTACAGGAAAAGTTGCTTTGAGCGACAAACAGCCTTACTTTCCACAACATGCAAGAGATAAAGCTGCTGAACATGCGGGTAGTTTTTTATTCAATAGAACTAAACAAGTTAAATATTTATCGGAACTTATGGATAGACCTCCAATAGTTGTTTCTATGTACGATGCCGAACTTTTTGGACATTGGTGGTTTGAAGGACCTGATTTTATAAATTTTTTATTTAGGAAAATGCAGTACGATCAAAATATTATAAAGCCTATAACTCCTTCGGAATATCTCAATAAATTTCCTGTAAATCAAATTGTTAATCCTGCGGTTTCATCTTGGGGAGATAAAGGATATTATGAGGTTTGGCTTAATGGAGCGAATGATTATATTTACAGGCATTTACATAAAGCCTCTGATAGAATGTCTGAGTTGGCAAATAGATTTGTCGATGTTGGAGGAATTTTAAAAAGAGCATTAAATCAATCTGCAAGGGAATTACTTCTTGCCCAATCGTCTGACTGGGCTTTCATTATGACTACGGAAACAATGGTTGAATATGCAAAAAAAAGAACAAAAGATCATCTGGAAAATTTTACAAAATTATATTCACAAATAATCAATAACTCTTTGGACGAATCCTATTTAAAAAGTTTGGAAAATAAAAATAACATATTTCCAGAAATAGATTACAAAGCTTACATTTAATAAACTAAATGATAAATCACATAGTTTTTATTGTTTTAGCGATTTTGGCTTTAGTTTTTGCAGCGAGCTTTTTCATGCTTCGCTGTAAGGTAAAGCGTTTACAAGAAACTATAGCAGAGCTTAATGGCAAGATTTCAAAAAGTTTGGACTTAGATAATTTATTAAATATATTGCTAGAACTTAACGAATTTCCTATTAAAGAGCAGAATTTTTTTGACAAAAACAGATTTTTGAATACAGTCGTAAACATGGTATGTAAATTTGCAGGAGTAAGTTCTACCGCGATTATTCTGGTGGATAATGATACGAGGAAACCTTTTATCGCCGCGTCAGAAGATAAAAGATCAGGCGAGTTGGAATCGGAAGCGAAATTTAAACTGAACGTAGCGACTTTCGTTCTTGAAAATTCTAAACCTATTTTAGCAAATGATAATACTTCAGATATTGCTGTAAGATTATTTCATGCAGGAGATAATAAAGAATATAAATCTTTTATTGCTGTTCCTCTTAAAGTTAAAAATAAATCCATAGGAGTTTTGATCGCCGCCTCTTTGCCGGGCGGTAAAATTTTTGACAGTAGAGATTTAAATTTTATTAATATTGTTGCAGATCAAACAGCAGAAATTCTTGACAATCAGGAACTGTATCATAATCTTCACGATTTTTATTTTGAAATTGTAAAAACGTTAGTAAGAATGATAGGCGCCAAAGACCATTACACTTTTAATCACTCAGATAGAGCTGGACAATATGCCAAACTTATAGCTGAGAAGCTGAGTCTTCCTTCAGAAGTAGTAAGGCAAATAGAATTTGCCGCTTTGATGCATGATATAGGAAAAATTGGCATAGCAGGACATATTTTAAACAAAGTTACTAGTCTTACGGAAGGTGAGAAAGAAGTATTAAAAATGCACCCTATTATTGGATATAACATCATTGTCCCGTTACTTTTTCTATCTTCGGTGGCGCCGCTTGTTTTATATCACCAAGAATGGTATAACGGCAAAGGGTATCCCGAGGGTTTATCAGGAGAAGAGATTCCTTTAGGAGCAAGAATAATATCTGTTATTGACGCTTATGATGCAATGACTTCAGACAGACCATACAGAAAGGCATTAGGAGAAGAATATGCGATTTCTGAGCTCAAAAAAGGCATGGGCACTCAATTTGATCCTAAAGTTGCTAAAACCCTCATAGATATACTAAAATCTAACCCCCATAGTAAACGTACAGGATTAGTTAAATTGTATGAGTGGTATTTTATACGTCGTTCCAACCCCAATAGGCAATCTTGAAGATATAACCCTAAGAGCATTAAGAATTTTAAAAGAGTGTGATCTTGTAGCCTGCGAAGATACCAGGCAAAGCCTAAAGCTTTTGTCGCATTTTGGAATATCTAAAAATTTGATAAGTTTTTATTCTTACAATCAGCAATATAGGGTTGGGCAAATAATAGATAAATTGTCTGATGGCAAAAAAATTGTTCTTATATCAGATGCAGGAACGCCAGGAATTTCTGATCCTGGATATGTTTTAATTAAAGAAACTATAGAAAAAGGCATAAAGATAGAAGTTTTGCCGGGTGCAAGTGCTGTTATAACTGCTTTGGTTGGCTCAGGACTTCCTACAAACGATTTTGTTTTCTGCGGCTTTTTGAAGAGAAAAGCTGGAAAAATGAAGAAAGAGCTTTCAGAATTTATAAATTTAGGAAAAACAATAGTATTTTATGAATCGCCACACAGGATACTTAAAACCATTGAAATATGTCTAGAAGTATTTGGTGAAAATACTAAAATTTGTCTTGCTAGAGAAATGACTAAAAAGTTTGAAGAATTTATAAGGGGAACAATAAAAGAAGTGTTGGAAAATATAAAAGATAGAAATAATTTGCTTGGGGAATTTGTTGTTTTAATATACCCTCAAGGCAATGAGGGGAAAAAAAGTGATTAGAGCAGGAATTATAGGAATAACTGGTTACACCGGCGAAGAGCTTTTAAAGCTTCTTTCAAAGCATGATGATGTTAAGGTAACTAGGATTTATGGTAGGAGTTCGTCGGAGGAAAGGGATTTGAAAGACATTTATCCAAAGTTTGCTGGTTTAAATTTAAAAGTAGAACCTTTGAACATAAAACAAATACCAGTTAACTGCGATATTATTTTTCTCGCTTTGCCTCATGCTATTGCTTTTGAAATTGTTCCACATCTTATTGATTTGGGTGTAAAAGTCATAGACTTGTCAGCAGATTTCAGATTAAAAAGCGCTGAGGTGTATGAAAAATGGTATAAGGTAACCCATACAGCAAAAGATTACATAGGCAAAGCTGTTTACGGTTTGTCTGAACTTAACGACAAGGAAATTAAAAATGCATTTTTAGTTGCAAACCCGGGTTGTTACCCTACAAGCATTATTTTAGGTTGCGCTCCGGCGATAAAAAATGGATTTGTAGATTTGAAAGGAATAGTTATAGATTCTAAAAGTGGTATTTCAGGTGCAGGCAGAAAATCTGCTCTGGAATATTTTAAAAATGAACACCCAAATTTTAGAGCCTATAAAATTGCTGGAGGTCACAGACATATTCCAGAGATAGAGCAGGAGCTTGTAAATCTTTCTGGTGAAAAAACAATCGTAAGTTTTACACCTCATATCATGCCTGTTGAAAGAGGAATGCTTTCAACTATTTATATAAATCTTAGACAAAGTGTTAAGACATATACAGTAATAGAAAAATATAGAGAATTTTATAAAGGTAGAAAATTTGTAAAAGTTCTTAATGAGGACGTAATGACGGGAATCAAAGATGTTGTAAACACAAATTTCTGTGAGATAAGTGTAAAGATAGACGAAAGAGCAAAAAGACTTGTTATAGTTTCAGTTATAGATAATTTAGTAAAAGGAGCTTCGGGACAGGCAGTTCAGAACATGAATCTTATGTTTGGTTTGCCGGAAACTGCAGGCTTAATATAGGAGAAATTTAAATGCTTCCAAGAGGTTTTAAAGTGGGCGGAATCCGTTCAGAATTGTCCAGAAAAGAAGAAAAGAAAGATTTGGCTCTTTTTATTTCCGATGTTCCTGCTAGTACGGCAGGTATTTTTACACAGAACGTAGTAAAGGCTGCTCCTGTTCTTTTAGATATTGAAAGATTAAAAACGGGAAATAAATTTTCAGGCGTTATAGCAAATTCTGGTTGTGCTAATGCTTGTACAGGGATTAAAGGATTAGAAGACGCTGAGTATATCTGTTCAATATGTGAAAATATTTTTGTGTTGGATTCAGGTTCGTTGCTATGCGCTTCTACAGGAGTTATCGGGCAATATTTAAACATTTCTAAAGACATTTTTCCTGAAAAAATTAAATTGTTGAGAGATAGTATTGGGACTTCTCTTAAAAATGAAGAAGAAGCCGTTCTTTCCATAATGACTACAGATACGTTCATAAAGAAGGTTGAGAAAGAAGTTGTTGTTAAAAGTGGTAAAATTAGAATTTGGGGTTGTGTCAAAGGTGCGGGAATGATTCATCCTAACTTGCAAGGGCTTCATGCTACAATGCTTTCCTTTATATTAACGGACGCTGATATAGAAAGTGCAAATCTTCAGGTAATTTTAGAAGAGTCTGCAGATAAATCTTTTAATTGTGTTTCTGTTGACGGAGACATGTCAACAAATGATACTGTTATCGTTTTGGCAAATGGTCAAAGTGGAATTGGTAAATTATCTAAAGAAGATTTGGCTATTTTTGTAAATGCTTTTGACGAGTTGACTTTGGATCTTGCTAAGTCTGTTGCCAAAGATGGTGAAGGGGCTACTAAATTTGTTGAAATTGAAGTAAAAAATGCCAAAACAAAAAAAGATGCAAAACTTATAGCTTCTACCATTGCCACTTCTCCTCTTTTTAAAACAGCTATGTTTGGATCCGACGCCAATTGGGGTAGAATTATTGCTGCTGCAGGCAGAGCAGGGGGAGATTTTGATATAAACAAAGTTAATATATATATTGGAGGTATTCATACTTTTAAAAATGGTTTTGCTTTAAAGTTCTCTGAAGATGACGCTAAAAAATCCCTTTCTATGAAAGAAGTTAAAGTGATTGTGGATTTGAGTATGGGCAGCGAATCAAGCAAGCATTATACGTGTGATTTTTCGTATAATTACATACGCATCAATGGGGACTACCGTTCATGATTAGAGATTGTCTTTTAAATAAATTTATGTTTTCCTACATGTCAATTCATATATTGAATAGGCGTCATCTAAACTGTTGAAATGCATTATTAAATCGTTAGACTTGTAGCAATTATGCTAATGTGTTCTGTTATATCTTGATACAAAGGTAAATATTATGACTTTAAAGATTTCAGCAAAAGACCCTGATGCCCATAAGAAAACGGTTGAAATAATAAAAAACGGCGGATTGGCTATAGTTCCTACAGAAACTATTTACGGTTTTGCTGTTGACGCTTTTAATATTGATGCTCAAAAAAAAATTTATAAGATTAAGGGAAGAAGTCAAAAAAAACCCCTAATTCTAATGATGCCTAATATTGAAAGCGTTAGAATTCTTGTTGACATTCCTAAAAAAGTGCTTGAAATTACTAAGAAATTTTGGCCCGGACAATTAACGCTTATATTTCCCACTACGGAAACAGGCAAAATGGTGTCGGGTGGAAGAAAAGACTTAGGTGTAAGAATTCCAAATAACGCATTTATGCTTAAACTTCTTCAAGAGATAAAAACTCCTGTTTTTACAACTTCTGTTAATGTTTCAAACAAAAACAGTGCAAAGAGTTATGAAGATGCTTTAGATTTTAACGGAATAGCTGATGTCATAGTTGATGGCGGTAGGTGCGAGCTTTCTTTTGAATCTACAGTTATAGATATGGTACAATTCCCATACGTTATTATAAGGAAAGGATGTCTAAACTCTAATGAGTTGTTAAAGTATATATAGTATAGTTAACGAGGCAAAAATGGAAAATGTAAAGAAAAAAGATGCTGAAATTTATGATGTACTGGTAAAAGAGTTGAAAAGACAGAGAGAAACTATAGAGCTTATAGCTTCGGAAAACATAACTTCTCGGGCTGTCATGGAAGCTCAGGGAACTTGCCTGACAAATAAATATGCAGAAGGTTATCCGGGCAAAAGATATTACGGTGGCTGCGACTTTGTTGACATTGTTGAAAGTATAGCTATTGAGCGTGCAAAAAAACTTTTTAATGTTAATTTCGCAAATGTTCAGCCTCATTCGGGCGCGCAGGCAAATTTTGCCGTTCAGCTTGCGCTCCTAAACCCCGGTGAAACTATTATGGGTTTGAGCCTTCCTCACGGTGGGCATTTAACGCACGGCAGTCCTTATAATGTTTCAGGAAAATGGTTTAACATAGTTTCTTATAGTGTTAAAAAAGATACGGGGTATATAAATTATGATGAGATGGAAAAACTTGCTTTAGAACATAAACCTAAACTAATAATTAGCGGTGGCAGTGCTTACTCAAGAATTTGGGACTGGAAAAAAGTAAGCGAGATTGCTAAAAAAGTTGGAGCTTATCATATGAGCGATATGGCTCATTATGCGGGTCTTATAGCTGCCAATATATATCCCTCCCCAATAGAATATGCCGATGTAGTAACTACAACAACGCACAAAACTTTACGAGGACCTCGTGGAGGTTTGATTTTAACAAACAATGAGGGCATTGCAAAAAAAATAAATTCAGCTGTTTTTCCAGGCGAGCAAGGCGGTCCTTTAATGCATGTTATTGCCGCTAAAGCTGTGGCTTTTCAGGAAGCGCTTAAACCCGAATTTAAAGAGTACCAGAAGCAAGTTTTAATAAATTCCAGAAGGCTTGCTCAGGAATTGGAACAAGAGGGACTCAAGATTGTTTCTGGCGGCACGGATTCTCACATGTTTTTAGTTGACTTAAGACCTTTAAACGTCAAAGGAAATGTTGCTCAAGAGACTTTAGAGAGAGCTGGGATAACTCTGAATAAAAATGGAATTCCTTATGATACTGAGAAACCAACAGTAACGTCGGGGATTAGGGTTGGTTCCCCTGCAGTTACCACAAGAGGTATGAAAGAGCCTGAGATGATAAAAATAGCTCAATCAATAGTAAAAGTCCTTAAAAACATTGACAATGACAAGATCATTTCAGAAGTTAAAGAGGATATGTTAAAACTTTGCCAAGATTTTCCTATATACAAAGGATTAGAGTATTAGTTTGCTTAGTCTTATTAAGTAGGTAAGGTTTTGTCCTCAAAAATTTTGACTTTCGCCTTACTTTCGTGTATAATGCACTTGTTAAGTTTGGGGACGTGGTGTAGTCTGGTTTAACACACTGCCCTGTCAAGGCAGAGACCGCGGGTTCAAATCCCGTCGTCCCCGCCAAAATTTCGGCGAGATATAAGAATTTTGGCGTTAGAATAAATATAAACAAGGTTCATATTTAATAAAGAGTACAAATTTATCTACGTTTATTTTTCTCTGATACAATAAAATTTTATCCAACGCAATCAAACACAATAGATCGTAAGTAAAAAGAAATGTCTAAGGAGAGACTTTAAATTTAGGTAGATAAGAGAGAAATTTTTAACTCTAAATCAAAAAGCTCAAAAAAGAGGAACATTCTTTTGAACTTTTTGATTTAGAGTTTAAGTTTTGGCTTTTGTTCCAAGCAATAAAATCAACTTCAAAAGGACTAAACTTCCCGAAGCAAAAAGAATAAAGTAAACATTACAATAGAAAACTCTTTTATCTAGCATAAGATTGTTAAAAGAATAGATAATAAAAAGAAGAAAAATTTGCAAAAAATTCACATCCCCCCCCCAGAATTTTAGTTATGGGATATAATTATATAGAGGGCAATAAATTATAAAGTTACATATGAAATACTAAGTAAAAGATAATAAAAGAAGTAAAGTTTTATAAATGGATAAAAACATTTGAGAAAAAAAAGAAAAGAGGAAAAATGAAAAAAAGGGTTATATTTTTGTGTTTAGGTGTACTTTTGTTTACATGTACGTTTGCTTTTGCTGCAGAAACTAAGCAACAATTAGCTTCCCAAATAGTAAATATTTTATGTAAGGATGAAGTAAGAGTAGGATACCCCGAAATTCAAATTTTTTCTCTTGCTATTTTCAATATATTTAGAACTATAGACACTGAGTCTCCAGTCTATATTAAAAATCCTAGACAAATAATAGATGATGCGTTAGGTAAGTTACCAGAAGAATTAAAGCAAGCCATTGTGGATGACCAAGTATTTGAAATTGTTGCTGGCACCACTATAACTGATGGAATTAAGGATACATATAATGATGAATATTTAAGAGATATACTAAGAAAAGAGGTTGTACGCAGCCTATTATTTACAAGAAAAAGCGAACAAGAAGACTTTGCTAAAGAAATTGAGTTTTTAGGAAAGTGTGCAAAACTTTTAAGTAAGCAAACAACAAAAAAAGAAGATAAAGCTAGTAAGGCAAAATCGGGAAGATTAATGAATATTGAACTAGGAAGAATATTAGCCGAAACCCTAGAAAGTTATAGTCAAGCTCGCGTTAAGGCTTTAGAAATCTTAAGACAAGAAGGGAACTTAGATCTTAGTAACAGTGTTAGTTTTATTAACGAGCTAAAAGAATCTCTAAGTTACGCCAAAGGGGCTCAGTACTTTGAAAACTTGGCGGGCAATGAAGCGACTGATTTGAAGTCTAGGAAAAAATTTTACAACCAAGCAGCAGAGGAATATAAGAAGTGGAACGAGGAAAAAAGTACTGACATGGCAAATGAAGTGAAAAAAATGCAAGAAAGAATAAACACCCTAGAAAAAGCCATAGACAACGCTATACAAGAAGCAGATACGCTAGCAGGAAAAGGAGATTGGAAAGCTGCGGTACAAAAGTTAGACAGTGCTTTAGTAGATTTTAATAAGATAGGGCAAAAAGAAGGAAATAGAAAACTAGTATTACAATCTGAAAAGCGTAAGTATAACGACGCGATAGATTTGGCAAAAAATATAGAAATAGCAAAAGATATCAAAGAATTAGAAAAATATAATAGCCAAATTAGT
>JAITDI010000028.1 GCA_031282625.1 Candidatus Endomicrobiellum meruensis
CGTAGTATCTATGAAATTTATCATCACATTTCAACAAAATATATACAAAATTATATAAACAAGTAATGATAATAGTTTCAGTGGACTTTAAGACAAAACATTTTGGTTTAAATATAACAGGGATGTGTATATATGGCAAACAAAAGAATAACAGAAAATATTGTTAGAAAGCATTTTGAAAAAAGTTCTATGTAGCCGCTTATTTACGCCATATTGAAAATGATATAATAATAAAGAGCAGTAAGCGACAAGTTATCTTAAAAAGAGTATTCAAAAAAAACAAAAGAAATTGAAGACATAATAAAATTTGTATAGAAAATGCAGAATATCTTTGGTCTGCAAAGGATTGTTTATGGCAAAAAATGCAAAAGCCTGCAAAAGAGAAGAGTTGAATTATGCATTAGTGGAAGATGTTAGACCACCGATATATACTGCTATGAAATACTGGGGTAAAAAGCCTCACAATATATGGAGAAAATATATTGAAAATTACACCTCTGGGGATGGGCTTTATTTAGACCCTTTCGCAGGAAGTGCCATAAGTGCGTTTGAAGCAGTTAAAGCAAACAGAAAGGTTATTGCATTTGATTTAAACCCTTTGACTTCTTTTATTGTTGAAGTGTTCTCTTCTAATTTTGACAGAAAATCTTTTATGGCTGCTGTTGATAGCATAATCATAACCATAAAAAATGACCCCATATATAAAAAGTATTTTATGCCAAAATCTCGTTCCAATAATGATATTGAAGAGGTAGTGTGTTTTAAGTGGGATAGAGGCGAAATGTATGAAATTGGCATACAAAAAAACAATGATACTAAAAAACGATCTATTCGTTATATTGCAAAACCAACCGACGGAGATATAGATGTAGCAAAATCAATGGGAAGTATCAAAATTCCTTTTTGGTATCCAAATAATTCGTTCCCAAGTTCCCCGTCGTTCCCAGCGAGTTTTATACAGTCAATAGGTGGAAATAATTTTTCTAATTTATGGACGAAGAGAAATTTGTATATATTGTCAAAGATTTTTAACGAAATTTTAAAATATGACAATAGCGATTTAAAACAACAATTATTATTTGGTTTTATACAGACATTGCATTTATGTTCTAAAATGTCAGTCCCAAGACGAGAAGAAGCAAAAAGGGCTTTTTCTACAAGTTGGGGGCGTTCAGCATATCTTTGCTCTGCGAGACAAATGGAAATGAACCCTCTTATGGTTTTTCAAAGCAGTTGTTTTGGGAAACAGTCTGTTGAAAGTTCATTGTCGTCAATTATATTGTATCTTGGCAAGAAGCCCAAAATAACTAATGTTAGTATGAGTAATAAAAACAAAAATAAATTATCTGGTTTTGACATAAAATATGGGATAATAGATATAAATACAATACTTGATTATATTCCTGAAAATAGTATTGATTTTATTTTGACTGACCCACCTTATGGCGGATTGGTTCAATACCTTGATTTGTCGTTAATTTGGCTTAATTGGTTAGTTAAATATGACATTAAATACCAACCTAACTTAAATGCCGAAATCACTATAAAAAAAGGAATATTTGATATTGATGTTTATAAGAATCGTTTTACATCTGCACTGAAAAACCTTTATAAATTATTGAAGTCTGATGGTAAAATAGTTTTTACATTCCATAACAAGCAGCTTGAAATTTGGAATGCGTTTTTGAAATCCGTAATGCTTGCAGGTTTCAAAATTGAAAAGGTTATACATCAGCAAAATAGAAGAACGGGTGAGGCGAATGTTGCTAATCCTTATGGAACATCAGCAACAGATTTTTATATCCGTTGCGTTAAAGCAAAGATAACAAACCTTAATACAGACAAAGGGGAATTTGAGCATTTTGTGACAACGAAAGCGATAGAAATTATTGCTTTAAGAAATGAAGCTACACCATATCAATTTTTATTCAACGGCATATTGGCTGAAATTTCCGCCGGCGGTTTTGATTTGGAGGATTTTGATACTAACGTAGAGACAATTCTTAATAAGCAAATAGGGAAAATATTTAAAGTCGGCGGAAATAATGATAATAAGGCTGGCAATTATTGGTGGTTTGTTAATCCAAATGATTATGTAAAATACCCTGATAGATTATTAACAGACAGGGTTGAAGACAGTATTATTGCACTGCTTCGCAGGAAAACGGCTGTAAGTTTTGACGATGTGTTGGGCGACATATTTCAACGTTATCCAAACGGCTTGACGCCTGATATTAAATCAATAGATAAAATTTTAAAAAAGTATGCCGTTCAATCCGGCGGTAAATGGCTTTATAATTATGTTGAGATGGAAAATAATTTTACGAAACATACAGAAATATTATCTTTGCTTACAGATGTAGGTCATAAGTTAGGCTTTAAAGTTTTTATAGGGAAACGAGAACAATCTGAAAAATATGGTAATAAATTTTTATCAGAATTACAAGACTTTGCCGATATAGATTTTCTAAAACTTGATAAGGATAAATCAGATAGAATTTCTATGATAGATATGTTATGGCTAAATAACAACGAAATCAAATATATTATTGAGGTTGAAAACACTACAAAATTTACATCTGGTATTCAAAGAGCCTCTAATGCCAACATTAAAATACCAAAACTGATGATACTACCAGACAACAGAAAAGACGAATTTACGAACATAAATGACCCTTTGTTTATTGATAATTTCAAGCATTATAATTGGAAATATATTTTTTACAGCGATATAGAGAAAATGAAGTCTCTTCGTAAAATAGACTTAAAAACAATTTCTATGCTTTTAAAAGAACTTTAATAAAAATGGATGGAAAGATGATAGACGGAAGGAATAAACTAAATGATTTAACAGGTAAGGAATGGCTTAAATTAACTAAAAGTTTTTGGCTTTCCGAGAAATGTGTTGACGACAAAGACGCATTTAAACACCCCGCTCCTTTTTTAATAAAAGATATTATGAAATTAATAAGTTTTTTTACTAAAAAAGGTATGACTGTTTTAGACCCATTTTGTGGTAGCGGGACTACACTGATAGCCGCAAATAATTTGAATAGGATAGGAATAGGAATAGACTTGAATTCAAAATATAAGCAATTAGCCAGAAGCCGATTAAATAAAGAACATTTTATTGAAAATAAAAATTATTATTACAAAGTCGGAGACGCCAACAAGGTAATAGGAACATTGAATAATGTTGATTATGTTATAACATCTCCGCCATACCATAATATACTTAAAAATAAGGGTGGTGGTTTAAGAAGCGAAAGCAAAAAAGGTTTTAGAACGGGTAGCAGAATAGGTGTTGAATATTATTCTGATAGCAGCAATGATTTAGGAAATAAAAAGTCGTATTCGGACTTTTTGTATTCGTTTCAAGAGATAATGAGTAAGTGTTTCAATATTTTAAAACAAGGGAAATACGCAAGTATTATCATAAGCGATTTCACGGTTAATAAAAAAGAAGTTTGCGTTCAAAAAGATGTTGTTGAATGTATGCTTGTTTGCGGGTTCTCTTTCGTCGGAACGACGGTTTTACTGCAAGACAATAAGCCGTTGTATCCATTTGGTTATCCATATGCTTATAAAATAAATCATATGCACCAAAATATAATAAATTTTAGAAAGCCGAATAAATGAATGCGAGAACTAACATAATTCTCAAAACAAGCCGCCTCTTTAAAATTGTCGTATCAGCGGTTTTGCGAGAATAAAAATCTTCGCAGAACGGATAACGGATTTGTTGTTTTTACAGAAAACATATTTGCAACTAAAAGAAACGAATAAATTTGAACCGATTTTTAAAAATCAATTATTAAGTGTAAATGAATATTTGGAAGTTTTATTAAATTTAGAAAAAGACAAATATTCATATGGTAGAGGTATTATAGAAGATAGATACAGAGAAACAATAATAAAACTTCCTGTTTAGTTTATAGATTCTTATCCAAAGAAAATAATCTAACGTTTGCAAACTGCTAACAATAATGCATAACTTAGGAATGGACTTTAGGTTAGGCATAACGTCAAGATAAGAAGAGTATAATGGCATACCTAGCAAAGAAAGGCAATAGATATTATATATGCGAAAGCTATCAAGTCGCTGAACTTGACGGTAAAGGGCTGCCAATTAAAGATGACAATAACAAACCAGTCTATAAAAACAAAATCAGATGGACGCCGTCTTCTAAAATAAAAAAACTTGCCGAGATAGAACTGGGAAAATATGAAGAAAACAAAGACAGAGACAGGATAGGACTTGATAAAAAGGATTATTCTTGGAAGCAGGTACAAGATAATTATATGGCTTATTCGCGGTCAACAAAAGCAAGAACAAGTATAGCGCTTGACGAACAGTTATTTAACAATATTTTAGAATTCTACCCGCAGATAAACTCTGTAAGCGATTTAAATTTGTCATTCTGCGATAAATTCTTTGCTTGGCTCAAAGATGTTAAGCATAATGCGCCAGCTACAGTAAAACGCAAAGGAACGACATTAAAGAATATCGGGGTAAAACTTGTTGAGTGGAATGTTTTGCAAGTTAATCCTTTACAAAGACTGAAAATTCCAAAAGTTACGCATGAGAGAGAAATTTTATATTGGCGTACGCCGCAGGAAGCACAAATCGTAGTTAATAAATCAACTGGTATTTGGAAAGACATAAATATGATAGGGTTGTGTCTGGGAACAAGAATATCTGAAACGTTAAATATGGTTTGGGATTTTATAGATTTTAAAGAGGGGAAATATAAAGTCCAGTCAGTTGGAAGTTTTCGGACAAAAAGTAGAAAATTCAGAACAGGAATAATGCCACCAGAATTAAAAGAATATCTTTTTAAACTAAAAATTGAACAATCAAAGAACAAAGAAATAAGAACAAATAGAATTATAGCGTATCCTGACGGAACGTTGCCAACAATGGGCAGTGCGTCAAATTATTTGATAAAATTCTATAAACGGATAGGATATAACGGTTATCATTCGCACTGTTTAAGACACACGTTTGCTGCGTTTTATTTGGCAAGATATAAAGATATATATGGTCTTTCAAAACTTTTAGGGCATAGTTCTGTTACTATTACAGAAAGATATTACGGACATTTGCTGGGACATTATTACGATGATTCTATGGCAAAATTTAGTCCGTTTAGATGAAGGACTTTCTATAAAATTTCTATAAAAAAAGTTTATTTGGTTGATAAGGTTGATGTAGTTGATAAGAAAGATAGAGATATTTTGAAGACGGTAAAACGATAATTTATTGAAAAATGATGTGAAAAGTAATTTATGTATATTAAATCCCTCCCCCTCCGTTCTATAACAAACAGTCCTGTCTTATCTTCTTTTTGAAATATTGAGAAAGTTTAGTCTGTCTTGTGTATAGATAAGACAGTTTTTTTGTTTGTATGTAAAAAACTTAAGGAGATAAAAAATGAGTTGCAACAAAGAAAAATGTACTTACGAATGTTCTCATGAAGTAGACAATATGGCTGCAGGTCCTGCTTCTTACGGTATGACAGACACCATGGGGCGTATGCACGGCGATGCTCAGTTTGCTGGATCTTCTTCAGTTCCTGCCCACGTTGAGATGATGGGTCTTATAGGGATGGGCAACAATCCTATGGTAGGAGCTTCTGTTGCCGTAGCTGTTGCCATAGAAGAGTCCTATAAGTAAAGATTTTAGGTTGACAATTATTAACTGATTCATATATAATCTATACTCCAGGGCTGTACCTCAGCTTTGGAGTTAGTTGTTGCGTTAAGTACTATGGAGGTACAAAGATGGCAGTTCGACTACGTTTGCAAAGAACAGGTAAACCAAAAAGACCTTATTATAGAGTTGTTGCAGTTGAGCAGAAATCAAAAAGAGATGGGCAACCTATCGAAATTTTAGGGCAGTATGATCCTATAGCCTTAGACAATAAGCTCAATATCAATATGGACAGAGTTAACTATTGGTTAAGCGCAGGTGCAAAAGCTTCCGAAACTGTGGCGGTATTGATAAAAAAGAGCCAGACGTCTGAAAATAAATAACGTTTGCCTCTTAATCAAATAACGGAGGGACGACTCATGAAAGAGCTAGTGCTTTTGATTGCGAAAGCTTTGGTTGACAACCCGGATCAGGTGGAAGTCAAAGAAATTGCAGGTGAAAAAGCAACAGTTTTAGAGTTGAAAGTCGCCGATGGAGACAGGGGGAAGATTATTGGCAAGGAAGGAAGAATAATTAAGGCAATAAGAATTATTGTGAATTCTGCCTCCGCAAAACTTGATAAGAGAGCAACGGTAGAAGTAGTAGAGTGAGCAATGGATCATAAAAACAACGATTTAAGATGGAAGATCTCCGACATATTGGGTTTTGAAGTGTTTGATCAACGCGGAAACCTTATGGGAGTGCTTTCAGATGTTATATTGACAGGCAGCAACGACGTTTGGGTTGTAAAGTATTACAACGAAGAAGTTTTGATACCCGCGTTAAAGAATGTGGTAAAAGAAGTCAATTCCGCAAGGAAAAAGATTTTTGTCGTTTTGCCTAAAGAGTACGATAAGATTTATGGTCAAGTGAAATCGGCTGACGACGTTCTTGAGTACAATGGTTATTACGTGTATGAAGATTGACATTCTTACAATATTTCCGGCAATGTTCCAAGGAGCGTTGACGGAAAGTTTGATAGGAAGAGCGTCTAAAAAAAAGATTCTTGATATTAATGTTGTGGATATAAGGTCTTTCTCTAAAGATAGGCATAAAAAAGTTGACGATAAGCCTTTTGGTGGTGGCGTGGGCATGGTTATGAAGCTCCAACCTCTTTACGACGCTATAAAAAGCGTGGGTGTTAAAAAAAAGAATAGTTCTTATAAAAATCCCTATGCCAAACCGTGTGTAATTTATATGTCGCCTCAGGGAAAGACATTAAACAATGAGATTTTAAAAAATCTCTCAAAATTTAAACATTTGGTTCTTGTATGCGGTCATTACGAAGGTATTGATGAGCGCATTATGGATTATATTGACGAAGAAATATCCATAGGGGATTATATTCTTACCGGAGGGGAAATCCCGTCGATGATTTTAGTTGACAGTATGGCGAGGATGCTCCCCGGCGTTGTTAAAGAAGAATCTTCGGTAACTAACGACTCCTTTTACAATGGGCTTTTAGATTATCCTCATTATACAAGACCCGCTGTGTTCAAAGGTCGTAAAGTCCCCGATATTCTTTTATCGGGGGATCATAAGAAGATTGAATCTTGGCGTCAAAAAGAATCTTACAAGCGTACAAAAGAAAGGCGTCCCGATTTGCTAAAAAAATAAATTGAAAATATTAGAATGCGGCGTTATTTGTTTCGCGTTTGTTATCTAAAGGAGCAGTAAAATGTCATTATTAGAGCATGTTCAATCATTACAAAAGAGAGATTTGGGCGTATCTTTTAAGCCGGGCGATCAGGTGAAGGTATATTTTAAAGTAGTTGAAGGCGGAAATGAAAGAATTCAGATTTTTGAAGGAGTTGTTATCCGCATGAAAGGCAGTGGTCTCTCGGAAACTTTTACAGTTAGAAAGGTTTCATTCGGCGTGGGTATAGAGAGAATTTTCCCTATCAACTCTCCTCGTATAGATAAAGTTGAAGTTGTAAGACATGGAAAAGTCCGCAGAGCAAAATTATACTACTTGAGAAACCTTTCGGGTAAAGCTGCAAGAATTACTGAAGATTCTTCAAAGAGATTTATAAAAAAAGATGCTGCCCAGCAGCCCTCTGCTGCTAATTAAATTAGTTTGTTAGAGCGAATGGATCCATTCTCTTTTGATAAAAATTTTTACGATAAAGGACTTGGGTTTATTGCCGGCATTGACGAGGCAGGACGAGGACCTTTAGCTGGTCCTGTGGCTGCCGCTGCGGTAATCCTTCCTAAAGACATAATCATTTCCAATTTAAACGATTCCAAACAATTGTCCGAAAAAAAAAGAGAAAAACTTTTTGACGTAATAAAGGAAAAAGCTTTAGCTTATGCCGTTGAAATAGTTGACAATATAGTTATTGATCAAGTAAATATACTACAAGCTACATTCCTTGCAATGTCTATAGCTGTTTCTAAATTGCAACATAAACCAGAATTATGTCTAGTTGACGGCAATCATAAAATTCCAGCTCTTGAGCTTAACCAAGAAGCTCTTATAGGCGGCGATGCAAAAAGTGCTTGTGTGGCGGCGGCTTCAATCATTGCAAAAGTTACAAGAGACAGACTGATGTTAGAATATGCAAAACAGTATCCTGTTTATGAGTTTGAAAAACACAAAGGATATGGAACAAAAAAGCATATAGAAGCCTTAAGAAAACATGGGATTTGTCCTATACATAGAGTAACTTTTGCTCCAATAAGACAAATGCTTTCGCAAACGAAGCTAGATATATAGTTCTTGCAGGTGCTTAAAAGGGGCTAATCCATGATGAAAATAGCGAGGGATATAGGCTTTGAAAAAGAAAAAGAAGTTGCGGTATATCTTAAAAGATTAAAATACAAAATTCTTGATACAAACTTCAAAACTCGTTTTGGAGAAATAGATATAATAGCAAAGCAAGACGATACAATAGTTTTTATAGAAGTAAAATACAGAAAGTCGTCTTTTAGAGGAATACCTCAAGAATCAGTTACATATAGCAAACAACAAAAAATCATAAAATCTGCGATAGTCTACCTAAAACAGAACAACATCCGAAACAATATTCGCTTTGATGTTGTTGGTGTTTTAGATAAAGATATTGAATTAATAAAGTCAGCTTTTTTTATTCCTGAAGGATTGTATTATTTCTAATCTATTTCCGAGAACCTATCCTTCTCCTGACTTTATCTATCCGATAAACTCAGGCGTTAAACTATAGTTATTTGAATTATAATGAAAGATGTAAAGTTTACATTAAAAAATAATGTAAAATAAATGAAATTTGGTAGTTAGTTCTGATTCACATTGAATTGGTAGAATAAAACACATCAAATTCTATAGATAATATTTACTGTTTGAGAGCTTTTACATTTCATTGACTGCATTCAAAGTCTTTGTTATAATCTTGTTGGAGAATAAACAATGATAGATTTACATACACATACGTTGTTTTCAGACGGGGTTTTAAGTCCGTCTGAACTTGTTTATAGGGCTAAAAAGTATGGATATACAGCCATAGCTATTACGGATCATGTTGACCACTCAAATATGGATTTCGTTATCCCCAGAATCGCAAAATTAGCTAAGATTTTGACTGAAAACTATGGGCTGCTTGTTTTACCGGGCGCTGAGCTTACATACGTTCCTCCGCGTCTTATTAGAGAAGTTTCTTGCGAGTGTAGAGCGCTTGGAGCAAAAATTATAGTTGTCCATGGAGAAACTATTGAAGAAGTAGTCCCTGAAGGGACAAACTTTGCCGCTGTTGAAGCGGATATAGACATACTAGCGCATCCGGGTCGCTTGTCCGATGAGGTTGCCCGTCTTGCAGCAAAAAACGATGTAAAAATAGAGATTACTACAAAATCAAAGCACGGTATTACAAACAAAGAAGTTGCTCAAATTGCTTTAAAAAATAAGGCAAAACTTGTTATTGATACCGATACTCATGAACCTGAACATCTTTTAACAAAAAGACTCATAGCAAAAGTTCTGTCGGACGCAGGGCTTTCTGCGGATTTTTTTTACGAGATGCAAAAGAATTCTTTGGAAATAGTTAATAAAGGAGATTGATAAGAATGCAAAGTGGTATTATTACTAAATCAACCGTAAAAGTTTTAACAATTATAATTTCCATAGTTTTACTTGTAGTTGTTGTAATTTTTATTTATTGTTCAAGAATTCATAAGATTGATAATTTATCATCGCTAGGTTTGGCAAAAGCTTATTCCGCTTTTGCCAACGGAAATCAACAATTAGGCATAGCAATGCTGGATGAAGTCATAACAAAGTATCCAAAAACTCCTGCGGCATATCAAGCGAAATTATCCAGAGTCGACATATTCACGGAACTTCAGTCTTATGACGAGGCTTTAAATATCCTAAAAGAAACTGAAAATAAAGCTAAGCCGGAGGCTATAAGACCTTTGGCTTTGGCAAGAATCATTTATATTTATGATTCTAAAAAAGACTATTTCAACGCTATAACCGTATCAAAAGAGTTTATAGATAAATATCCCGATCACTTTTTAATAAGAGATATTTATTTAAACTTGGCTGAGTATTACCTTGCGACAGGTTCAAAAGACGAAGCTGTAAAAACGTTTAACGAAGTGTTGATTAGTTTCCCGGCAACGCAAGAAGCGGAAAAAGCGCAGAAAAGAATTAATGAGATAAAATAACAGGAGATAGATCAAATGAAAAAGATAATATTGACGCTATTATGTGTTGGTGTATTAGTCTCTTTTGCTATTGCGGCTCAAAAAAATGCAACTTCCGAAAGACAACTTACTGAAAAAATTGGAGTTGGTTTTAATCCTTCTGTACAATTGCATTTGCCTGTGCTTTCCGCAAGATATTGGCTGACTGATCTTGCCGGTATTGAAGGTTTTTTAGGATTTAGAATAGATGACGATCATGTCAATAAGAACAGATATATGGTAGGTGGAAAGTTTTTATATGTAATAAAATCTTATAAAAAATTAAATATTTTTTCTAATGTAAGTTTGGCTTTATATAGAGGAGAAAGAACATTCGGTATTATTGTAGGAGGGTTTGGTGTTGAGTGGTTTGTGCTGGACGAGGTATCTCTTTCTACTGAAGCAGGTCTTTCTTTTAGTATGGGAAGCGGAGGAACAAACTCTATTGGAACAAATGTAGAAAATATTCCAAAAATCAGTATAAAGTATTACTTATAAATCAAAAAAGGGGTAGCGCGATGAATATTCCACAAGACTTATTATATACAAAAACCCACGAATGGGTAAAAATTGAAGGGAATAAAGTAAAAGTAGGCATTACAGATTTTGCCCAACACGAAATTACCGATGTAGTGCATGTAGAGCTTCCTGAAATAGGCAGAGACGTAAAAAAAGAACACCCAGCAGCAGTTATAGAATCTGTAAAGTCTGCGTTTGATATATATGCTCCAGTAAGCGGAAAAATTATTGAGACAAATAATAAAGTTTTGGGAAGCCCCGAACTTGTAAATAGTTCCCCTTATGAAAAAGGATATTTGTTTGCAATAGAGTTTTCTAATGAAAAAGAATTAGGTGATTTGTTGAAAGCCGATGATTATAAAAAATTAATATAAACAGAGATAACATGGATTATACATCGCAAAATCAAAAAGATAAAAAGCAAATGTTGGAAAGTATAGGGGTTGGCAATATTGATGAATTGTTCAAAAGTATTCCCAATCATTTAAAAGCTAAAGATTTAAACATTTCAGGTGGAAAGACCGAGCAAGAGCTTTTAAATTATTTCTTAAATATAGCCTCTAAAAATAAAAAGCTAATTTCTTTTAGAGGAGCCGGTATTTACGATCATTTTATTCCTTCTTTAGTTGGCGAAGTTGTAGGAAGATCAGAATTTTGGACGGCATACACACCTTATCAGGCTGAAGCAAGTCAAGGCACTTTGCAGGTTGTTTTTGAGTATCAAAGTTTAATATGCGCATTGACTGGGATGGATACTTCAAACGCTTCTCTTTACGACGGTGCTACGGCTGCTGCAGAAGCAGCTTTGCTTGCTTTAAGAGTAAGCAGCAAAAATAGAATATTAATTTCTTCCGGAGTGCATCCAGAGTATATTCAAACTGTAAGAACATATCTTGCAAATTCTAAAGCGAAAATAGAAATAATTCCTTTGTCAGGCAATGGACGGTTGGATAAAAAGACTGTGGATTCTCTTATTGACGACAATACCGCAGTGGTTGTAATACAATCACCGAACTATTTTGGTGTTGTTGAGGATATGGATTCATTGTCTTCGGCAATAAAGAGCAAAAATTCTTTATTTGTCGCTATTGTAAATCCTTTGTCTTTGGGCGTCTTTAAGTCTCCTAGAGAATATAACGCTGACATAGCTGTTGGAGAAGGACAAGTGTTAGGGTCTTCAATGAGTGCCGGTGGAGCTACTTTTGGTTTTATGGCTGTAAAAAAATCTTTAGAATGGAAAATGCCCGGAAGGATTGTAGGTCAAACCACAGATAGAGACGGCAAAAGAGGATTTGTGTTAACGCTGCAGTCAAGAGAACAACACATCAGAAGAGAAAAAGCCACGTCTAACATTTGCACAAACGCATCTTTAAATGCCTTGGCTGCCTGCGTATTTTTGTCGGGGTGGGGAAACGCAGGTTTTTCAAATCTTGCTGAAACAAATATTTCTAAAGCAAGATATGCGTTTACAAAAATAAAATCATTGGACGGGTTCAAAGCCAAGTTTGAAAACGAAACTTTTTTCAACGAATTTGTAATTGAAACAAGTAAAAACATAAAAAAGATAAACAAAGTTTTACTTAAAAATAATATTTTGGGACCCTTAGATTTGTCAAATGCCGGAGACGGTTTCAAAAATTGTCTCCTTTTTTGTGTAACAGAACAAAGAACCGAAGCGGAAATAGATAGTCTCGTAGAACTTTTGGCTAAAATATAGTTTATATATACATAATAAATGCTCATATAGAACAATTTGACGAACTCAATTCCCCGGCAGTTTTAATTGGGAATTTAACGGGATTAATACGCTATATCGTTAATAAACAGGATATAAAATGGAAAAATTATTAAACGAACTATCTTCGGAATGCCAGCCGGCGTACGGCGTTGAGTGCGATGTGGCAATAAATGCTCAAGTTCCGGAAAACTTAAAAAGAAGCATTCCTTTAGGATTGCCCAGCATTGCCGAAAACGATTTATTAAGACACTTTACAAATCTTTCAAGAAAAAATTATGCTCTTAGTACGGTTTTTTATCCGCTCGGATCATGCACTATGAAATATAATCCGTTGATAAATGAACGTATAGCCGGAAACGATGCGTTTAACAATGTGCATCCTTATCAGCCTATTGAAACTATGCAGGGCGTTTTAGAAGTTATGTACGAACTAGAAAAAGATTTATGCGAAGTTGCCGGTATGGATACTTTTTCTTTACAGCAGGCAGCCGGCGCTCACGGTGAGTTTGCTGGGCTTTTAGTAATAGCTGAGTATTTTAAATCTATAAAACAAAAAAGAAGAAAAATAATTGTTCCAGATTCTGCTCACGGCACAAACCCGGCTTCGGCGGCTTTTGCCGGTTTTGAGATTGTTCCATTAAAGTCTGAGCCGGATGGCAGCGTATCCCTTGATAAATTGAAAGAAGTTTTAACTCCTGAAGTTGCGGCAATGATGCTTACCGTTCCAAACACTTTGGGGATATTTGAAAAAAGCATAGACGAAGTGTCAAAATTGGTTCATGATAACGGAAGTCTTTTATATTACGATGGTGCGAATCTCAATGCGGTTATGGGAATAGTAAGACCCGGCGACATGGGGTTTGACGTCATGCATATAAACCTGCACAAAACTTTTTCAACGCCTCACGGCGGCGGCGGACCGGGATCGGGACCTATTGGAGTTAAATCTTTTTTGGAGCCTTTCCTTCCTGTTCCTAGAGTGGAAAAAAAGAAAGATAAATACGTGTTGAATTATAAGAAATCAAAAAGCATCGGCAAGTTAAAAGCGTTCTTTGGAAATTTTCCTGTGATATTGAAGGCTTACGCATATGTAAAGGCGCTTGGAGGAAAAGGGTTAAAAAATGTTTCCGAACAGGCAGTTCTTAACGCAAACTATATGCTTGCCAAGTTTAAAGATAAAGTTGATGTTCCCGCGGGCGATAGATGTATGCATGAGTTCGTTCTTTCTCCAAAAACTTTGCTTAAAAACGACATAAGAACTATAGATATTGCAAAAAGGCTTTTGGATTACGGTTATTATGCTCCAACGATATACTTTCCTTTAATTGTTGACGAAGCTATAATGATTGAGCCTACGGAAACTGAATCAAAAGAGACTTTAGACAAATTTGTAAATGTAGTCAATAAAATTATTCTTGAAGAATCTTGTCAAGAGCCGCAAAAATTAAAGGACGCTCCGATAAATGCTCCGGTAAGAAGATTAAACGAAGTAGAGGCTGCCAGAAAGCCAATTTTAAAATGGGAGTAGAACAATCTCGGTCAGTGTGTAAAGTGGCGGTTTTCTTAACATTGAGCAAAAATTTGTAGTATATAAGTCGGCAATAGGACTCTAAGGTTTAAGTGGAGAGGAAGCAATGAAAGGTTTAAAGTCTTTAGATAGAGCTTTAACAAGAAAAGAAATGAAATCAGAAGTTGCAAGACTACAAAAAGCGGGGAAGAAAGTCGTTTTCACAAACGGCTGTTTTGATTTGTTGCACTTAGGGCATGTAAGCCTGTTCAAAAAAGCTAAAAGTATGGGCGACGTTTTGATAGTCGCCATAAATTCCGATAAGTCCTTGCGTTGCCTTAAAGGTCCAAAAAGACCGTTGGTTGGCGAAAAGGACAGAGCGAAACTTCTTCTTTCATTAAAACCTGTAGATTATGTGATTGTGTTTAACGAGCATACCCCTAAAGAAATTTTAAGCGAGATTCGTCCGGATATTTTGGTAAAAGGCGGCGATTATAAATTGTCTGAAATAATAGGCAGAGAGTTTGTAAAAAAAGTTTACAGATTTCCTTTCGTAAAAGGAAAATCCACGACAAATTTAATAAATTTAATAATGGAAAGATATGGCGCTAAAAAATAAAAAGAATATTTTATACACTTCAAATTTTTGCAGTATAAAGAGAAGTGCTATATCTCAGGATAAAAAACTAAAGAAAAATAACAGTAAGAAATCTATTTTTAGAATAATGGACGCAAACTTAAATCGTTGCCGTGAAGGCTTAAGAGTCGTTGAAGACAGCTTGCGTTTTATTCTTGACGATAAGATTCTTTATAAAAATATTCGCTCCATACGCCACGGCATTGATAAAATTTTAAGAAATAAATACGGCGAACTTATAAAAGAAAGAGATTCTATTGAAGATTCAGGCAGGCAAATACTAGAGATAACGGCAAAAGAACTGCCAGCCGTAATAATTGCCAACTTTAAACGAGCGGAAGAATCTTTAAGAGTTTTAGAAGAATATTCAAAAGTCTTTGTTCCCGAAACGTCCGCAGATTTCAAAAAACAAAGATATTTAACTTACACAACAGAAAAAAAGGTCTATATGAAATATAAAAAATTTCTTGATAAAAATAATGAATAAATAAAGTCTTTGGCTTTAAAGGAAAAGGCATATCTGTAGAACTTAAAGAATGTTTTGTTAATAATTAAGTCTGACTACTGGAAAATCTAAAATCAAAAATATGTTTCAAAATGAGGGGAGCAAAATGACACTTATAGAAGATGCAAAAAATAAAAAAGCAAACGATTTGATTAAAGCCGCAGCTCAAACGGAAAATTTGAGCGAAGAATTTGTTAGAGAAGGCGTTGCGACAGGGACAATAGTTATTCCAAAGAATATTAATAGGGATCTTAAAAAAATTGTAGCTGTTGGAGCGGGTCTTAAAACCAAAGTAAACGCTAATATAGGCACTTCTCCAGATCATATAGATTTGGCTGAAGAACTACAAAAGTTAGATACTGCTGTAAAAGCCGGCGCCGATGCGGTTATGGACTTATCCACCGGCGGCAATTTAACGCAAATAAGAAAAGAAATACTTGCGGCGTGTCCCGTGCAAGTTGGAACAGTGCCTATTTACGAAGCGGCTTGTAGGACTGTGGCAAAAGGCAAAGAAATATCTCAGATTGACAGCGAACTCTTGTTTGACGTTATAGAAGAGCAAGCCGAACAGGGTGTTGATTTTATTACAGTTCACTGCGGTATAAATAAGGAAACTGTTGAGATATTAAATCGTCAAGGTCGTCTTGCTGGAACCGTAAGCAGAGGAGGCTCTTTTTTGGTAAAAGCCATAAACGCTACAGGAAAAGAAAATCCCTTGTACGAGCAGTATGACAGACTTTTAGAAATAGCAAGGAAGTATGACATAACTTTAAGTCTTGGCGACGGATTTAGACCCGGATGTCTTTTTGACGCTTCGGACGGTCCTCAAATTGCAGAACTCTCAGTTTTAGGAGAACTTGTTTTGAAAGCAAGAGCTGCAGGTGTGCAGGCTATGATAGAGGGACCCGGACATATTCCGTTAGATCAAGTTGAAGCTAATGTAACTCTTGCCAAAAGATTAGGACACAATGCTCCTCTTTACTTTTTAGGACCTCTCGTAACGGATATTGCTCCCGGATATGACCACATAACTTCCGCTATAGGCGGAGCTTTGGCGGCAGCCAAAGGCGTAGATTTTATCTGCTATGTTACCCCGGCGGAACATTTAAGGCTTCCTGACGTCCAAGACGTCCATGAAGGCGTGATTGCCGCAAGAATTGCAGCACACGCGGCAGATATTGTAAAAGGAATTCGCGGCGCAAGAGACTGGGACGACGAAATGTCTAAATGGCGTAAAGCGAGGAATTGGGAAAAACAAAAAGAGTTTTGCATTGATCCCATTAAGTTTGCAAAAGAAAGAGCTAAACTTCCGCCGCGTCAAGAAGACGTTTGCACAATGTGCGGTGAGTTTTGTTCTATGAGAGATGAATAAGAATACGCATAAAATAAACAAATAGCGACTGAATGTTTTAATTTAGGTGGCATTTGTTTTTCATTTACCCAACAAACTCGGGCGTTTATTGTCATCAGTTTATGCCGACAGGTATAGTCTCTGCTAAGCAAGCGTCACACGCAAAGGTTTTCTTAGTCTTTTTCTTTTGATTTATTTAGTTGTTGTTTTTTCTTGAAGTCTTTTTGTTCTTTCTTTAGGAAAGTCATGTAGTCAGGAAATGGAACGATAGATTTTGTTTTGCCAAGCCACACATAAGCGGCGAGATTTTCAGTGAATTTTATTTTTATTGGATTTGCGGGATCTGTAATGTCTGTTTTCCATGCTGAGCCGATAATGTTTTTATAGCGCTTTTCTTTTTTTTCTATGCGCATAACTTTGTTGCTTGCTATAAGATTGTTACCGTATATTCTTAACTCTTGTTTAACTATTTTTTCAGCCTCGCTGGGTTCTGGAACAACTCCCGCAAAAATGACGTGGAGGGTTGCCGCCATTTCAGGAGATTTTTCATGAAAATCTACCGTATAGTCAATTCCTTTAATAAAATCTCTTGCGCAGAACGCTGAAATTGTAAAAGAAAACGTAAACATTAAAATAATAAAAGATTTTTTCATTGGCAATCCTTGCTGAGGAATTGTTACGTAATATAAATTTAAACGGAAAAAATTTGCTAAAACCTATTCTGTGCAATGATTTTACAAATTTAGACTTTTGTAGTAAACTCAAGTATATACCCGCAAGAAATTCAAAGAGGAGAAAGATGGGCGCTATAGGAGAACCTAAACAGGTAAAATTGTTTTGCGGAATAATTTCTTCAGATGAAGAAATAAAACAAAAATCATTTGATAGGCTAAAAGAAAAATTAGGCAGTATTGATTTAATAAGCGATGTTATGACTTTTGATTTTTCAAGCTATTATAATCCAGAAATGGGCGATAATTTAGAACGTTTTTGGATTTCTTTTGAAAAGTTAGTTTCCGCTGCGGAGTTGGCTGATATAAAAGTTTTTACAAACTCCATTGAAGATAACTTTGCTATAGATAATAAAAGAAAAATAAATATTGATCCGGGCTATATAACCCCGGCAAATGTAATACTTGCCACAACTAAAGACTACAGCCACAGAATTTATTTAAAAAAAGGAATATACGGCGAAGTTACAACGATATATCAAAAAAACAATTATATAAAACTTCCGTGGTCATATCCTGATTATTTGTCTCCTATAGCCGTTGAGTTTCTTTTAAAAGCAAGAACTGCTCTTATGAATAAATTAAGGAGAAAGTAATGTTCGTTTTAATATCATTGCTTTATTTGTTCGGATATATCTATATATCTTGGAGGATAACTTCAGGCTTAGGCATTCGGCGTCCTCACAGCATTTATCTATACGCAATGTTTTCTGTTTTCGGTATTATAAGCGTTTTGTCATTTATACACAACCGCCATAAACTCTCCATTATGTCAATTATAGGACCCGTCGGCTATATTTGTATGGGCATATGGAGCATATTCTTTTCTTTTATTTTGATAAACGATATTGTAAATTTAGTCAACCGCATCATATCTAAAATCAAAAAATTTAGGTATTACTCAACTCTTGTGACAATAATTATAAGCATAGCCTCTTTGATTTGGTCTTCGCTAAACTTTGCGTTTATTCTAAACGTTAAAGAAGTGAATTTGAAAGTTCCAAATCTGCCGATAAACTCTTTAAGAATTGTGCAGCTTTCAGATATACACATTAATCAATTTTCTTCTTCAAAAGTTATAAACAAAATTTTTGATAAAGTTATGGCTTTAAATCCTGACATGGTAGTTATTACGGGCGATGTCATAGATATGGACATAAATAAAAATGACGAGTATCTTAATTATGGGTTTGGCAAATTAAAAGCTAAGTACGGCGTTTTTGTAGTTACCGGTAATCACGAGTACTACATAGGAACGGATAAATTTTTTCCAATGACGGAAAAATTGGGCTTTAAATCTTTAAGAAACGAAAATATAGTTGTTGGCAATATTATAAATGTCGCCGGTATAGACGATATTTATTACCAAAGCAATGAAGATATTTCAAAAACCCTGTCAAACGTTGATAAGCGTTATCCGATATTATTTTTAAGCCATCGTCCGGAATCTTTTGACATTTCTTCAGATCAAGGAATTGGCATAATACAGCTTTCAGGACATACCCATGCCGGACAAATCCCTCCGATTGAAATAGCGCGTAAGTTTTTTATGAAGTATAACTATGGATTGTACAAGAATAATAATTCCAACCTGTATATAACTTCCGGAACTCGCCTCTGGGGACCTCCTATGAGATTGTTTAACACAAGCGAAATAGCAGTTATAACTTTAGAACGGAATTAAAATTATGTTGTTGTTATGTTCTAGACAACTATATTCTTTATTTGGGAAATATAAAAAGGCTCAAAATTTAAAATATTTTTCTAAAAATCCAAGACAGTATCTCGGAGTTCATAGATTTGGCTAAGCCGATATTACTAAGCTGAGAATTGTTAAAGATTTCTCTAAGAGTCAAGTAAGATGCGTAGAGTTAAAAACTAGATCTTTTTCATAAGAACTGATGAGCCGTCTTTATTATCAACTATTTTATAGCCGTTTTCATCTATGATGTTTCTAATTCTGTCTGACTCCGCCCAATTTTTATTTTTTCTGGCTTCATTCCTGTCTTTCAAAAGTTTCTGTAACTCATTATTATTTTGTTCTTTAGGCAAAAGAATTCCTAAAGAAGTTTCAGCAAAATCTTCGTAAAGGGTTTTTAATTGCGACAGTCTTTGCGGTTTTGCAGCAAACAGCTCTTTTAATATTATATTCTTTAATTCATGAAGATAAGACAATGCTTTTTCAGAGTTAAAATCATCATCTAGCGCTTGTAAAAAGCTTTCTTGTAAATCCAGCAAATCCTTGTCGGTTATTTCTTTGACTGATTCTCTATTAATAGAAGAAAGAAGTCTTAAGTACGTATCGTCTATTCCTTGCAAAGTATTCTTTGCTGTGTCAAGCCCAGCATCTGAAAAATCCAAAGGGCTAGAATAGTGTTGCGTTAAAAGGTAATAACGGACAATCCTAGGATCATATTTTTCAAATATAGTTTTTAAAGTAAAAAAATTGTTCAAAGATTTTGACATCTTTTCTTTGTTTACAGTAACAAAGCCGTTATGTATCCAATATTTAACGAAATGTTTATCCGTTTTTGCTTCGCTTTGAGCAATTTCATTTTCGTGGTGCGGAAATATCAAATCTTGTCCACCGCCGTGTATGTCTATGGTGTCTCCGAGCAAAGTTGACGACATAACGGAACATTCTATATGCCAGCCTGGTCGCCCTTTTCCCCATGGGCTTTCCCAAGAGGATTCTTGAGGTTCGTTTTCTTTTGTCTTTTTCCACAAAGCAAAATCGCATGCAGCAATTTTATCATTGCAAATTCCTACTCTGGCACCTGCTTTCAAATCGTCAAGCTTTTTCTTGGAAAGTTTTCCATAATCTTTAAATTTAGCTACTGAAAAATATACGTCACCGTCAACTTCATAAGCAAACTTCTTATCTATAAGTTCTTTTACAAAACTTATTATTTCAGGTATCATTTGTGTTACTCTTGGATAAATTTCTGCTTTTAAAATATTTAACTTATCTGTTTGAGCAAAATAATCGTCTATATAAGCCTGAGCGAGTTCGGTAGACTTAATATTCCTTTCCAGAGATCTTTTTATAATCTTATCGTCAACATCTGTAAAATTCTGAACATGTTTTACTTTGTATCCTCTTTTTAAAAGATGTCTTTTTATAATGTCAAAAACGACATATGCTCTTGCATGTCCTAAATGAACTTCATCATAGGGAGTTACGCCGCATATATACATTGATACAAAATTTTCTTTTTGAGGTTTAAATTCTTCTTTTTTATTTGAAAGTGTATTATGAACTTTTATCATTATGGCGTCCTTTTTATTTTCCAGAAATTGACACTGCCGCCATTGCGGCTATTCCCTCGTCACGTCCTAAAAAACCCATTTTTTCGTTTGTAGTTGCTTTGATGCCAATTCTTTGTTTTGGAAGGTTTAAAACTTTTGAGATGTTTATTTTCATATCGTCAATAAAAGGATAGATTTTCGGCGATTCTGCAATAACTGTAATGTCTATATTGTTAATTTTATAATTTTTCTTTTTAAGTTCTTTGTAAACATATTCTAAAAGCAAAAGACTTGATATGTTTTTATATTTGATATCAGTGTTTGGAAAAAAATGTCCTATATCGTTTAACCCTGCGGCGCCAAGCAATGCGTCCATTAAAGCATGAAGAAGAACGTCGGCATCGCTGTGTCCGTTAAGTCCTTCAGGATTTTGTATTCTTACACCTCCCAAAACAAGTTTTCTTCCTTTTTTAAATCTGTGAACATCATATCCATATCCAATGTACATTTTTCACCTTTTCAATAGTTTTTCTGTTAATGCAAAATCCTGCTTTGTAGTTACTTTAAAGTTAGGAAACTTAGTTTCAACGGCTGAGACTTTGATTTTTAATCTTTCAACAACCTGCGAGTCGTCAGTTGTCGTTTCCGTAATTTTTTTTGAGTATGCTTTTTTCAGAAGTTTTGTTTCAAAAATTTGAGGCGTTTGCGCATTTCTTAAAACGTTTCTGTCTAAAGTTTTTAATATTTGTTCTTTACTGGAAACAAGTTTAATTGTATCTTTTGTTTTCTCAACTGCTATAGCGGCTTTTGTTTGTACCGCTTCTTTTAAAACTGCCAAAATGTCCAGTTTTGAAATAAGCGGTCTTGCCGCATCGTGCACAGCTGCAAAATCAATATCGTCTTTAATTAGAGCCAAGCCGTTTTTTACAGAATCAAATCTTTCCTGTCCGCCTGACACAAACTCAATTTTATTTAACAACCTATCTTTTTGTTTTTTTAAAGGTTCAATCATATATCTAGGCACAACAGCTATTATTTGTTTAAAACTTTTTATGGAAGCAAAAGTTTCAATGCTCCACATAAACATCGGCTTTCCGTTAAGTTTTAAAAACTGTTTTGGAGTTTTATGTTCGAATCTCTTTCCTGCTCCTGCAGCTAATATTATAACGGCATTTTTCATTTGGCTTGTCCCTCAAGTTTGCCGAATATCATTTTTCCTGTTGGAGTAAACATTACAGACGTTATCTCTAAGTCAATATCTTTTCCTATAAATCTTTTAGCATCTTCAGCTATAATTTTTGTTTTATCGTCAAAATATCCTATTGCTTGATTATGTAATTCACCTTCTTTTACTAAATGGACTAAAATTTTATCGCCTGGAAGAAATAGCGGATAAAGAGCTGTTTCCAAATCAGTTATATTTAAAACTGGAATGTTTCTTAAAGACGCTTCTTTACACAAACTAAAATCTTTGGTTAAAATTTTACATTTTAAAGACTTTGCAATGTTTATAATTGTTAATGACAGATTTTTAGTTTGCTCTAGTTTTGAGTTCAAAATTTTAATATTTATATCAGATTTTTTTAATTTATTGATTAGCGATAATGCCTTTTTTGCACGGCTTTTTAAGATAGTGGCAGAAGATTTGGAAATGTTTTCCAAATCTTCAACAATAAAAGAAGGGACAATTAATTTAAAAGAAACAAAATTTGTTTCGATTATATCGTAAATTCTGCCATCCATAAAAACGCTTGAATCTACAACAACAGAATCTTTAACATTTTTATTATTTTTTAAAATCAATAAAATTATAATAACGCATAATAAAAATACAACGAGTATCATACATTTCTACCTTGTTTTAAAAATTTTTTCAAAAACTTTTCAGCAATTTTTACATCTGGGAATTTTCCAGTCCATAGTTTAAAGGCATAAGCTCCTTGCCAAATAAGCATTCCAGCACCTGTAAAAATTTTTAACTTATTATCTTTTGCAAACTTAACAAAAGGAGTTTTTTTATTATATATAAGATCGTATACAATTAAGTCAGTTTTTATTTTACAAAAGTTAAAAGGCAGTCTGTCATCTTTTTTCATTCCGCAGGAAGAACAATTTACAATCAAATCTGCATTGCTAAGAACATTTTTAACATTGTTTATGTCTATACTTTTTACTTTGAATTCTTTTGCAAGAATTATTGCTTTGTCTAAAGTCCTATTTGCTATATATATTTGTTGTGGTTTTCCAGTTTTTAAAGCAGACAGTATGGCTCGCGCCGCTCCACCTGCTCCAATAACAATGACCTTCTTATTGTTTAGGATAATATTTTTAACTTCTAAATCTTTGGCAAACCCCAAATAGTCTGTATTATATCCATAAAGTTTATTTTTTTTAATTATTACAGTGTTTATACTTCCTATTTTTTTTGCATTCTTATCTATAACATCAACATATTTAAGAGCTTTAATTTTATAAGGAACAGTTATATTAAACCCACTAAATTTGAATTTTTTCAAGGATTCTATTGTACATTCAAGGTCATAATCTTTTGGCTCGAATGCAAGATAAGCGCAATTCAAATGTTCTTTTTCAAACCACTTATTTTGCATAACAGGAGAAAATGAATGTTTTACAGGAGACCCCAAAATTGCAAATAATCTAGTTTCGTTATTTAGCATTTTAACCTTTAAATAAGTAATCTATAACAGTATTTTATATTAAAGCATATTTCCTTATCAAGCATATGTATTATTTTTATGCGTCTATCAAATTAGTTTCTCAATCATTAAAATAAAACCTCTGTGTATCTATTGACAAAAGAAATAAGTACTAATATAATAAGTTTTATACTACTTGCTACTTGCGATGACTTTCATATTTTGAGGTGGAAATGCGTCTTAATTATATGAATATATTCTTGTCAGTAATCTCTTTTTCATGGGAAGGTATTTCTCTCTTTAATTGCTTTTTATTTTTCAAAATCTTTTATCTCCAAAACGAAACTTGTCAACGATTGTGCAAGTGAAATAAAAAAGAACAAATATAAAAAAGTATTTGTTCTTTTTCTGTTTTTTAAAAATCTTCTCTTCAGCTTGGGCTATTATAATCTTTCGCTTTCTCTTAGTTAGTAACACGTAATTAGTAAAACATTACATATTACGAGGTTTTTCATGAGGGAAAATTTGAAATATTTTGTTAAAAATATTTCTTCATGTTTTTTAAGTATCCTTATTTCACTACTCTTCGTTTCTTTATTCATACCAAAACTTTTTGCTCAACCTACTATACACGTTAGTAGCTTCTCCTACCTTAATTCCTTATTAGCAGATTATGGGCAAACTGGAATACGAATTTCAATTGATACGCCAACTATTGTATCTGAGACAAATTACAACAATTGTGGAGGACGAAAATACATAACAGGATCATCTGATATATCCGTTTTAAATGGAAATGGGTTCTATGGTATTTACGGAGAAGGGCAGGAATTACATTTGAGTAGTATAACATTGTGTAATTTTTACAAAGCAGCTGTTTCAAGTGATAGTAGAAAAAATGGAGCAACACTTTTTTTTCAACATAGTGCGAAACTATATTTTGATGGTAATGTAAATATTATAAGTAACACTATTACTGGTGGAGGCGGAAGTTTTGATGCAAATGGAGGAGATTGTGCAGGTGTGTGCGTAAATAATATGGTTGAGCTATATGCTTCAAGTGTTACAATAAACTTTATAGCTAACATAAGTTCAGATGCTTCAGGAGCAGCATTATATTTTAACGGCTCAAAAGTTGATTTTTTTAATACAAATATCTTGTTTCAAGACAACGGATCTGGAGATGAGGGTGCTGCTCTGTGGGCATGGGACAATGCTCAACTATATTTTACAAATTCTAGCGTTACTTTTTTGCGAAATAGGGCTGATTTGTCCTCGGGAAAATCGACAACAAACCCTAATCCAACAGGAATAGGCGGTGCAATTAGTAGTAAACAAAAATCTGCAAATATATATTTCCAAGGAACTACGGAAGTTGATTTTACATCAAATTCGGCAAGAAATGGTGGAGCAATCTATACTGGAGGGACAATAAATTTTGCATGTTCTTCAGCTGTTTTTAGCGAAAATGTAGCATCTAGTTCTGGTGGAGCTATATATGTTAACAAAGACCAAGGCAATGCTAGTGGGCTACTTTATTTAGACACCAGTAATGGCGATATAATTTTCACTGGCAATCAAGCTGGAGCCGGAGATGCGGCAGGACATGATATATATTTGGAAGCAGGAACAGTAATAATAAATGGTAGTTCAGGAAGAGTAGTGATAAATGACGGTATCGCGGGTACGGATTTGGCTATGCTAAATAAATCATCTAGTGGGTTATTTTTGCTGGGCGGTACAAATCAATATTTTAGAGGAACATTTTTTCAAACAGGGGGAACCACAACAGTTGTAGGGAACTATTTTACAGGAAAAAGCAGCATAACATCAAATAGTGTTTTGGAGTTTTCAACAGGAGCAGTATTAGAAGGAGGAAGAATAGGATTATGGGACGAAGCGGTAATGGATATAACCACCCCAGAGAATTTAACATTTAGCGGAGAGATAACGGGTACAACAAATACTAAGATAACAAAACCGAGTAAAGGGACATTGACATTAAGTGGGGATAATAGCGGAATTCAAGGATTGTACCTGCAAAGTGGAGGCAGGACAATAGTAAATGGAAAATATTTTGTTGGTTATAGCAGCATAACAGGAACAAGCGCATTAGAGTTAGGGTTAGGATCAGATTTGAGTGGAGGAGGAAGAATAGGATTATGGGACGAAGCGGTAATGGATATAACCACCCCAGAGAATTTAACATTTAGCGGAGAGATAACAGGTGCAGAAGGTAGTAAGATAACAAAACCGAGCACAGGGACATTGACATTAAGTGGGGATAATGGAACATTTGGAGGATTATTTTTACAGAGTAACGGAACAACGACTGTAAGTGCCAATTATTTTGGAGGAACAAGCGTAAGCAGTATAACAGGGGGAATATTAGATTTTGTAGATGGAAGCAGCAGCAGTATAGTAGGTCGTTTGCAGTTGTGGCAAGACGGTGTGTTTAAAATAAGCAATAGTGGAGATTTAAACTTAGGCGAAGATATAATAAGTGGAAATGGAAAAATATTTAAAGTAGGAGGCGGTACATTTACGATAGAGGGAGTAAATAGAGAATTTGAAGGGACGTTTATACAAAGTAGTGGAACGACAATAGTTCCTAACAGCGACTATATGTTTGGATCAAACAGAATAGAAAACAGTTTGTTAAAAGTAACAATGCCTGATATAGGTGAAAATAGAGAAATAGAGTATAGAGTATTTCTCAGCACTGGCGGTATATTAGAACACGAGTCAACAGTCAACGACAGTTTAAGCACGACACTTACAGAGAAAGTAGAGTTTGTAGGAGATAATGCAAGGGCAATATTTAAGGGGAATGGTTATAAGGGGACCTGGTATGTGTTAGAGGATAAAATTCCTGATTCAGGAGCTAATAATGAGGTGCAATTTATTAATTGTTATGTTGATGTAGATAGCGACACTTATACCGGATCCACAATCTATAAATTTACAAATGCAACTATAGACATGGATTTTGAGGACGAAGGGCATTTTGATTATGGCACGCAACCATCAACAAGGATAGTGCAGTTTGATAACCTAGTAACATCTAACACTGTTTTGAATACTACCATAGTCATGATATCTTCTAGTGCATCAGGGTCAATGTTAGCGGTAAAGAATAATCCAGGAGAAAAAAACAAGATAAAATTAGGAGCACTAACAGTTGGGGAATTAAACGGAGAATCAGGACATATAGAGACGCATACAGTACAGTTATTAGACGGATTTATAGAATTTGAAGAAAATAGCGAAAGCACAATAGCGACATTAGCGTACGAGTACTTAATTACCATAGACCATGATGATTTACAAAAGGTAATAATTGATGCATATAAAGTAGCAAGTGGTGACAGTTTAAACAGTATGAACACAAAAGAAGGCAACAGGGCATTAAACTTTTCATTTGATAGTTCAACCCATACGTACTACCCAAATACAGATTTAGATGAAATGGTGAGCGGAAATTTTTATGTGGAAGGACACGATGAGTTCAACGGAGAGAGCAATATAGTAGCTATATCAACTACAGGGCAGAGAGTATCTTTGTTTAAGATAAATCAAGAAGTAGATTTTCAATTGATGAGACTGGAGTTGATAAGTGCACAAGGAGAACAAGGAGCTGCATTAGCAGTAGCTACAAATACTGCGAATGTCTTAACTATGGGTGTAACCTTTACTACAAATACAGCAACAGGTTCAGGTGGTGGTGCAATATATGCATCAAACGGGGCAAAGATTATTTTAAACAAGACGAGATTTATGGGAAACAGCGCAACAGCAGGTAATGGCGGAGCGTTATATATAGAAGACGGGTCAGAGATAACGTTCTCTGGCGAACTTCAAGTAATAGGCAATAGTGCTTCAGGAAATGGCGGTGCAATATATGTAAACAATGCAACATTAAATGTCGGGGTTGATACAACAAGTGCTAAAGTTTTTAGCGGCAATACATCTGGCAGCGTATCAAATGCTATATATTTAGCAGGAAACTCTATAATAAATTTTGGAGCGTCAGGAGAGAATGGGACAATAAACATGTACGATGCAATAGGAAGTGAAGAAAGAAATATTGGGGAAGTTAATTTAAATGGAGGAACAGTATTTAATTTACAAACAAATGGGGGAATTGAGACAATAGTGCCGAATTTAAACATAAAAGAACAATCGCAGTTTAATATAATAGGAGAAACAGAAGTAAAAGCAAGTAGCAGTATAACCGTGGATACAAACGCGACATTAAAAATAGATGGTACAGCTGGATACGGAATGGAAGTACGTGTAGGAAATAGATTTGTGCATCAAGGACTGTTAGAGATGAACTTATTTGGAGAGGCGGCAGGGAAGGATAGATTAAAATTGAAAAGTTTTGATTTGGTATCCTCTGATAATAGTGATTATGATTCAGGAGATAGCGATTTAATAAATGTAGATGGCGGAGAAATATTTATAGCAGGAAGCAGCAAGTTGAGCATAAAAACGAATGATGCCTTTAAAGATTTGGGAACAGTTAAGAGTAGAGCCTATAAGCTGATGAAGTACGGTAAAGAAGGAAAGTATGAAGGAAATTTTGGAACAGTAACATTAGTAGGAGACACATTACCAAAGAGTTACATTATGAGATACGATTATTCAAATGAATATATAGCGTTATTAGTAGAAGGATATGCAAGAGACAGGACAAAATTTGCATCACTAAATTTGTGTTTTAACCAAACGGAAGCAGCAAAGACATTGGATTATTTTTGTGATGAAGCCTACAACGGAAATCCGGGAGCGATGTCAGCTAACTTGAGCGGGGACGCTAAAAAGTTAGGAGATAAATTGCAGGATTTTATGGATGCATTGGACGATGGGGTTGAGGATATAACGCCACATGATATAGGAGGAGCAGGAAAAAATATTGCTGGACTGAAGAATGCGTTATT
The DNA here is from genome assembly GCA_031282625.1 of Candidatus Endomicrobiellum meruensis. Lineage (GTDB taxonomy): Bacteria > Elusimicrobiota > Endomicrobiia > Endomicrobiales > Endomicrobiaceae > Endomicrobiellum > Endomicrobiellum meruensis. The sequence goes on from JAITDI010000028.1 coordinate 28,189, forward strand.
TGATTTGTCTGGGTATTTTATAAGCAATGTGATAATAAGCAGAGCATATGATGACGCAAAGAGAGATGTGTATAACAGGATATATAATTATAAAGAATACGAAGAGACTGCAAAGGGTATATGGGCGCAAGCAAAAGGAGCGATTATAGATACAGACAAAGATGGAGACTCACCAAATACTTTTAAAATAAATAACACTGGGATGCTAGCCGGGTTTGACATGATGACAAGTTCAACAGCAATGGCAGGTTTGTATGTAAAGCAGAACAAAAGTTCAATAAGTCAGGGGAGCGACTTGCACAAAGGTGAAGTTAATAGTTGGGGTTTAGGTTTTTATGGTGGTATTATATAGTTAAAGAGAAATACGATATAAAAGGGTTGGTGTCATTTAGTGCTGACAATTACGATACGACAAGATGTTTAAGATTTGAAAATAGACTAAAAGCGAAAGGACATTTTACTGGAGTCGGCGGGATATTAGATATAGAAGCAGGGTATAGTATAGCAATAGCAAGCAGTAGCACATTAGGAAAAATAAAACTAAGACCGTATGCGGGTGCAGGGTTAGCATTGATACACACAAATAGTTTTACAGAAAGTGGAGGAGATATATGGAATTTAGAAGTAAAGGCGAACGATTATGTTAGGACAGGATTAGTTGGAGGAATAGGTTTTACAGGACATGGGGAAAAGTTTAGGTGGAATATATCTTGTGGATTAGATTGTATGTTAAGTGGCAGAAATGAAGAGATAACGAACAGATTTACAGGAGGCTATAGTTTGCCTAACGGGATAGGGAATAGAGATTTTCGATCAAGGAGCGTAACGCTAGGAGCAGTAAGCGTTAGGAGCGATATAGGCTTTGGTTATTATGTGTTAGATGGGTTAGAGGTTTATTGCAGTGGAGATATAAAATGGTCTTCAATGGCAAAGGACATGTATGGAAATATAGGAGTTAGATACTCATTTGGGAAGTGGATAAACAAGAACATATCTGAAGTTAAGACAGGAAATGATAAAATAAAACAGTTTAGGATAAATGCAGCACTATTTGAGTTTAACAAGGCAGACATAAAGCCTGAAGCAGAAAAAGAGATAAAGGAGTTGGCAAAGAAAATAAGTAAGGAGTATAAGTTTAATAAGATAAGGATAGAAGGACATACTGATTCACATGGGAGTGATATGTATAATAAAAAATTGTCGCTACTAAGGGCGCATACGGTGCATGAAGTATTTGCCAAGTATGGAATACCAACAGCTAAAATAAAAAAGATAGGGCACGGAGAAAGCAAGCCTATAGATACTAACGAGAATGAAGAGGGGAGAGCAAAGAATAGAAGAGTTGAGATCTTTGTGGACTTGTATTAACATAACATGGACAGATATTCTAATTATGTAATATCCCAAGAAGATGTCTTTTGCTTCTTGGGGTATTAGATTTCAGAGCTAAATTCTTGCTTTGAAATGTATAGTTTGTTAGGATTTAAAAAGAGAAGAACTTTGCCGAATATTAAAGTTATTTAATGTGTGTAAAGATAGTCGGTTTGTATTGTCAAAGAAAATTGATTTTATTATAATGCTTTCAATGTCAGTTTGAGAGGTATTTATGTTAAAAGAAGAACTTGAGACCACAGCTTTTCTTGCTAGAATAGATATCAAAGAAGATGAAAAGGAAAAATATCTTGCAGATATTAACAGAATGTTTAACTATGTTGAAGTTTTGCAAGAACCAAACGTTACAGGTTTAAACCCTACAACACATGTTACAGCGCTCAGGAACGTTTGGAGAGAAGATATTGTAAAACCGTGTTCGAGAGAAGTTATAGATCAAATGTTAAACAGTGCTCCTTTGAGAGAGGGATCTTTTTATAAAATTAAAAAGGTTATAGGGTAGCCAATGTTAAAAGCAATCTATTCTATCAACGGTACAATTACTGCTACAGAAAATGTTTTGCAAGTTATAGAAGATTGCAAGAAGAAAACTGAACTTGCTTGGATTGATATACACCTTGAAAATCACGAGTTAACCAACGACGAAACTTTACTTCTTTCTGAAGCTTTTAGATTTCACGAGATGTCAATTGAAGATTGTCTTTTTCCACAGTATTATCCAAAAATTGAGGAATTTGAAAATTATGTTTTTGGAGCCGTACACGGCATACAGCTGAAGCCTAACTATTTCCAAGAATTTGAAGACAGCATCTACGAACTTAACTTCTTTGTTGGCAAAGGATTTATTATTACTGTGCATACGGAAGAGCTGTTCTTTTTGGAAACTCTTTATGAAAAGGCGAAAGTTAGAACTCAAATTGAAATGAAAAGATTTGAAAACTTACTTTACAATATATTTAACAAAGTGGTTTCTAGTTACGAATTTACTCTTGAAAAAATTGACGACAAAATAGAATCTCTTGAGGACGATATTTTAGAAGATCCAGAGACAGAAAATATGCAAGAAATTCTTGATACCAAAAAAGTAATTTTTGCTATGAGAAAGATAGCTGAGTCGCAGCAAGTAGCATATGTTTATTTTACAAGAGCTACAAACAATTTGGTTGCAAGAGAATATCTAGTATATTTCAGAGATATTTACACGCAGTGCGCAAGAATGAATCAAGCGATAGTTATGCGAAGCCAGATGGTGGTTAGCTTGATAGAAGTTTACATGTCCAGTGTTACCGTAAGGCTTACGGAAGTTATGAAATTTTTAACAATCATCGCAACAGTTTTAATGCCGGTTCTTATAGTGTCAGGATATTATGGAATGAATGTTCTTTTTCCTGAATACGCTATCTTTGGACAAAAAGGAGCATGGTTTTTTGCTGTTGGATTAATGATTGTAACTATACTAGCAATGCTCATATACTTTAGAAAGAAAAAGTGGTTTTAATTACTATGAACGAAATCTTAAAAATGAAAGTGAAAGAGTTAAAGACAAAAATTTGTTCAGATGAGATAAAAAGTGAAGACGTGATAAAAGCATGTTTTGAACGTATTAGAAAAGCCGAACCTAAAGTGAAAGCTTTTCTTAAATTAAACGAGGATCATTCCTTAAAACAAGCTGAGGAAGTTGACAATAAACTTAAATCAGGTGCAAAGTGCGGATTACTTGAAGGCGTTCCGATTGGTATAAAAGATAACATAATGGTCAAAGATGAATCTATGACTTCGGCGTCTAAATATCTTGAAAATTATGTTTCTCCTTATAACGCTACGGTAATAGAAAAACTTAAAGATGCAGGCGCGATTTTTGTGGGGAGAACAAATATGGATGAATTTGCCATGGGCGGCTCTACTGAAACGTCGGCTTATCAAAAAACTGCAAATCCTTGGGATATTGAACGGATACCGGGCGGTTCTTCAGGCGGAAGTGCTGCAGCGGTTGCTTCGGGAATGGTTCCGTTTGCTTTGGGTTCTGATACGGGAGGATCAATAAGGCAACCCTCTGGATTTTGCGGTATAGTAGGTTATAAGCCGTCTTACGGTTTAATAAGCAGATACGGCGCTTGCGCGTTGGCATCTTCCTTTGATCAGATAGGAACATTTGCAAAAAATGTAACCGATGCAGCTTTGCTTACAAGCGTCATAGCTGGAAAAGATTATAGAGATCCAGTTTGTGAGCCTAACGAGTGGATAGACTATACCAACGATATAGACAATCCAGATACTTTGAAAACTTTAAAAATTGGAGTGCCGAAACAACTTTTTGACTATAAAACAGATTCTGAAATATCAAAGTATTTCAATGATGCCGTAAACAAAATAAAACTTGAGGGCGCGGAAGTTGTTGAGATTGACGTTCCAGCATATAAATATGTTCCCGCATTGTATAAGGTGATTATGTGTGCAGAAGTTTCGGCAAATATTGCAACTTTTGACGGTATTCGTTACGGCTATAGATCGCCAAACGGTATAAGCTTAAATGATGAATATGCAAAGTCAAGAGCAGAATCTTTAGGATACGAAGTTAAAAAGAGAATATTGTTTGGAACTTATGTTTTAGGGGCAAAGAATTACCACAGATGTTACCATCAAGCCCAAAAAGTGAGAACATTGCTTATAAACCAGATAATTGATGCGTACAAAAAATGTGACTTTATATTTTCGCCTACAACTCTGCAGATGCCTGTAAAATTTGGCGAGATGTTGCCTGAAGAGTGCGATATTTTTCTTATAGCAGCAAACCTAGCAGGACTCCCTGGCATTACTGTACCTTGTAGTTTTACAAGTACGGGTATGCCAATGGGCGTACATTTTATGGGGTCAAGGTTTTCTGACGCAAAACTTTTTAAAGTAGCCCGTTCATTTGAAAAAATCTCTGGATTTGACACAAGTAAGTATCCTATAGTATAGAAAAATTAATGAAATTGGAGAAATGCAAAATATTCAATAATTCTTAATTAATGATTGTATGAAATAGACAAAAAGAATCTATTGATGCTTTGAGACCTTCCTTATATATTTCTTATCAGAATAATTATTAGGATATTTTTTGTGAAGTTTCACAAAACTTTTTGGTAATGGTTACTTTATATATAAACAGGATAAACAAATGTCTAAATACGAAACAGTTGTAGGGCTTGAAGTTCATATGCAAATTAACACAAAATCAAAAGTTTTTTGTGAGTGTTCTACTCAGTTTGGAGCAGAGCCTAATGCAAATACTTGCGTTGTATGTACTTCACAGCCCGGAGCAATTCCAATTCTAAATAAAAAAGCTGTTGAAGCCATAGTTAAAACAGGGCTTGCTTTAGACTTTACCATAAACAAACAATGTACTTTTGCAAGAAAGCAATATTTTTATCCTGATGTTCCCAAAAATTATCAAATAACGCAATCTGAGCCGCCGCTGTGTTCAAAAGGTAAGCTCACAATAAATGTTGATGGTAAAGAGAAAGTTATAAATATAACTAGGATACATCTTGAAGAAGATGCTGGCAAACTTGTTCACGAAATAGGCAGCAGAAAACTTGATTATTCTCTTCTTGATTTAAATAGAGCAAGTGTTGGGCTTATGGAACTTGTTACGGAGCCTGAGCTTAGTTCTCCCCAAGAAGCTCTATCATTTTTGACCGAACTTAAAAATATCGTTGAATATTTGGACACTTCCGAGTGCAACATGGAAGAAGGAAAAATGCGTTGTGACGTAAACATAAGCATACGTCCTGTTGATCAAAAAGAGCTTGGTACAAGAGTAGAAATCAAAAATATGAATTCTATATCAGGCGTAAGAGACGCAATAGCTTACGAAGTTGAAAGACAAACTGAAGTTCTTGAATCAGGAGGTAAACTTATACAGGAAACTAGGCTTTGGGAAGCTGAAGAAGGAATAACAAAGTCAATGCGTACAAAAGAAGGAGCATTAGATTACAGATATTTCCCTGAGCCTGACTTGGTTCCTTTTGATTTGTCTGATTCTTTTATTGAAGAGTTGAGAAAACAACTTCCGGAACTTCCTAAAATTAAAAAGCAAAGATTTATAAATGATTACGGTTTATCAGAATATGACGCAGATTATTTGACTTCAACAAGAATGATTGCAGATTATTATGAAGAAACTTTGAATGCTTCACAAGATAAAAAAGCCGCAGCAAAACCTGTTGCAAATTGGATTTCCACCGAGTTAAATGCTAAGCTCAACGCTTCAAAAATAGATATTTCAGAGTCGCCTGTTTCAAGCAGAAATTTAGCTAAACTAGTGTCTCTTATTTTAAACGGTGGTATTTCAGGTAAGATTGCGAAAACTGTTTTTGAAGAAATGTATGAGAAATCTTTAGACCCTGAATCTATAGTAAAAGAAAAAGGTTTAGCTCAAATCTCAGATGAATCGGAGATTATGAAGATTTGCGATGAAGCTATTGCCGAGAATCCAAAGGCTGTTGCCGAATTTAAGGCAGGAAAAGAAAGAGCTATCGGAGCAATAGTCGGGCTTGTTATGAAAAAGTCTAAAGGACAGGCAAATCCTCAGCTTGTAAATAAAATTCTTTTAGAAAAATTGAAAGCATAAAAACGATATTTAGATTTTCAAGGGAGTCGCTTTTTTGCGGATCCTTTCTTATTTTAGACTTTTAAATCTGAAGGATATTTTTATTTATTATGTTTGACATGATTACTTTAAAGCGTTAGAATTTTACTTAAAAAAAGAAGGTTTTTATAAGAGGTAAAATGAGATTAGTGATAAAAGTCGGGACAAGTACACTTACGTCCAAAGAGGGTTTATTAAACAGAGAATATATATTTAATTTAGCACAACATCTTTCTGAACTTCAAGACGATAAGCATGAAATTATAATAGTAAGTTCGGGTGCAGTCGGTGCCGGTCGGGCAAAACTTGGGGTCTCTTCTAGGACTAAAACCACAAGAGAAAATCAGGCTTTTGCCGCTGTAGGGCAGCCTTTGGTTATGAATGCATATTCAGATGCATTCATAAAATATGGCAAGACAGTGGCTCAAATTCTTTTAACTAGAGAAGTTTTTGATAAAAGAGCGGAATATATAAATGCTAGGAACACTTTGAATGTTTTACTACAGAATAAAGTGATACCTATAATAAATGAAAATGATGCAGTGTCTATAAGCGAAATAAATTTTGGCGATAATGACACTTTAGCTGCGCTTGTCGCTGCTACCATAGATGCTGACAAACTTATAATTTTTACAGATGTGGATGGTTTTTACAGAGGAAACCCAGCAACGTCTGAACTTATACTCAAAATTGATAAAATAACTGAAGACATAGAAAGCTATGCTACAAGTAGGTCTTCAAGCGGGAAAGGCACAGGTGGAATGAAAACAAAAATAACTGCTGCAAAGATAGCTGCCGCTTCGGGTGTGGACACTATTATAACCAACGGTTCAAAACTTAATTTATTAAAAAACATTGTTTCCGACTGCCAAGCAGGAACAGTTATCAAAGCAGAAAAACAATGTCTTCAAGCTAAAAAATCTTGGATAGCTTTTAGTAAAAAATCTAAAGGGACCATATTCGTTGACAATAAAGCAGCCGACATTTTGTTAAACAAAGGTAAAAGCTTGCTTCCTGCAGGTATTGTCAAAATAAGTGGGACTTTCCATAGGGGAGATACAGTAAATATAGCTAATGCTGAAACCAAAAAAGACTTTGCCAGAGGGCTAACTAATTATGATAGCAGTGCTGTTGAAAAAATAAAAGGCAAGAAAACCATAAATATAAAGAAGGTTATGGATACTCAAGAAGATGAAATTATACATAGGGATAATATAGTTTTGTTGGGTTAAATAATTTTTCTCTAAACTGTTATCACCTTTTGATTGTTTATATTGAGGAGTCTAGGTATGTCAACAGAGAGATTAGTAAAGCTAAAAAAAGAGTCTCAAGATTTTCCCAAGATAAAATCTACTATAGCCATGCTGCGTAATTTTTCACCACAAAAACCTATAGGAAATGCAGTTGTTTATTTTTGGGAAAGCCACAATAAACATTCTGATGAGAAAGAAAAAACACAAGCTACAATTGATTTAATACGTAAGGAATTTGATTTATCAACTTGTGAGAAATATGAAGTACATACTGGATATCTAAGTCGTTATAACCACATGCTAAAGCCATTGGCTGAATGTTCTGCTGATGAGATAAAGAAAGCAATCGTAAAAGGAAATGAAGAGCAAAATGAGTGGTTGAGTAGATGTCAACCGGATCTCCCTGATTTTACAAAGAAAAATTGGGAAGATTGTATAAATAATTCATTTTATAAAGATTGTAGAAATCTTGTTGTAAATAAAATAGATAATGGTAGTGTTTTTGCAAATGCTTTTTCTAAAAGTATTACTGATTTTGCATTAACACATGGTACAAATGAAACAAACGGTAAATTATATATTATAGAAGAAACTTCGTGGATACTTAGCTTGCCTTTATTACATTTAAATAAGCCAATATATTTAATACACATAGGAAGCGCTAATACTGCTGTTGCAGCAATGTTTCATCACTTCCCAAATCTTCAGAAAGCAGTAAAGTGGCTATCACCGCGTTTTAGTATAAGTAGTTTTGAAAATATTTCGGAGTTTTTATTAGATTATAGGAATGCTTTTCATGTTGGACATTCTTATGCAGTAGAAAATAAAGAATCTGTAAGAGAAATTACAAGTTTTAGAAAAGAGGAAGAATCATTTCAGAAAAATATACAAAGAGTAGTAGAAGATGAAAGAAGAAAAAATAATTTATTAGAGTCAATAATAGATAAACTACCAATAAATATTTATTGGTTAAATCTAAATATGGTTTATATGGGTTGTAATGATTTACAAGCCAAGAGACTTGGTTTAAGCTCTAAAGAAGAAATCATTGGTAAAACTAATTATGATCTACATAGTGTTGAAGAAGCAGATAAATTGAATAAAATCAATAATATTGTCATGATGACTTCAATTTCATATGAGTGTGAAGAAGTAGTTTTCACAAAGTCCACCGGCAAATTATGCCCGTACCTATCACGAAAAACTCCACTTTTTGATAATAATGGAAAAATTATAGGTTTACTTGGAGTTTCAATAGATATAACGGATAGGAAAAAGAGAGAAGAATTAGAGAATAAGTTAAAGATGAGAGAAGAGTTGTATAAGATAGCAAGGGAAGTAGTGCACGATATATGTTCACCGTTGTCAGCGTTAGAAATGGTGAAGTATATGTCGTTAGATAAACTAGAAGAACAAGAAAAGAAAATGTTTGAATTGTCAATAAGAAGGATAAAAGATATAA